>JAZGGN010000157.1:0-2827 GCA_036480475.1 Gammaproteobacteria bacterium | reverse complement strand
GAATTTAATAATCTAGTTATTCGCACAGAAAACGGTTCACCTGTGTACATGAGGGATATTGCTTCGGTAGAACTCGGTGGTGAAAATTACAATTCTAGTGTGACATTCAACGGTCAACAAGGTGTTTTTGTCAGTATTTCTGTCACACCACAGGCTAATCCACTGACCGTCATCAGCGCAGTCAAAGAAGTCGTTCCGAAAATAATAAACGCGTTACCACCGAATTTATCTGCTGAAATCGTCTATGATGCGACTGATTATATCCGAGAATCTATTTATGAAGTTTTTAAAACAATTTTTGAAGCAACATTAATTGTTATTATTGTCATCTACTTATTCCTCGGATCATTTCGCGCCATTCTCATTCCAGTGATCACCATCCCACTGTCTTTGATCGGCGTATGCTCATTAATGTTGGCACTTGGCTACTCCATCAACTTACTTACTCTTTTGGCGATGGTGCTTGCCATTGGTTTAGTCGTCGACGATGCCATTGTGGTATTAGAAAACATCCATCGTCATATTGAAGATGGCGAAACCCCATTCAATGCCGCACTCATTGGTGCCCGTGAAATCACTTTGCCAGTGATTGGCATGACGATTACTTTGGCGGCAGTCTATGCCCCCATTGGCTTTATCGGTGGCTTGACTGGCGCCTTATTTAAAGAATTTGCTTTTACCCTTGCTTCAGCGGTGATCATCTCTGGGATCATTGCTTTAACTTTATCACCCATGATGTGTTCTAAGATATTAGCCCCCCGTAGCAAAGAAAATCGTGTTGAACAATGGATCAATCATTTTTTTGATCGCTTACAATTGGCTTATCAACATAGTTTACAAAGCTTGTTCAATTACCGCACCCTGGTGGTTATTTTTGCCATACTGGTATTTTCCAGTGTGTTTTTTCTTTATAGCAAAACACCGAAAGAAACCGCCCCGGATGAAGATATTGGATTTTTCATCGTTTTTGGCCAAGCCCCTGAATATGCCTCTTTAAACTACTTGGATGCTTATAGTAATGAATTTGACAAAATTTTTACAGGCTATCCAGAGGCACAATATTATTTTCTGATCAATACTGCCGGTGGTGCCGTCGGTGGTAATCGAACGATCGGCGGCATCATATTAAAGCCATGGAGCCAACGTGATCGCAGTCAAAAGGAAATGAACCCACTATTACAAGCCCAAGTAAGCGAGGTTGCTGGCATACAATCCAATGTTGTCATCCCCAGCCGCCTGCCGGGAGTAGGTGGTGGCGCCCCCATCCAATTAATGATCACTTCGAGTGGTGATTATGAAACTATTTTTCAAGCCGCACAAGATATGGTCGATGCGGCACTTAAAAGTGGTCTCTTTATTTTCATAAAAAATAACTTAAATTTTGAGCGCCCACAAATACAAGTCAACATCGATCGTAATAAAGCCGCCGATCTTGGTATCACCATGGAAAATGTTGGGATCGCTTTGGCACAAAATTTAGCGGAAGGCTATGTCAATCGCTTCAGTGTTGATGGTTACAGTTATCGTGTTATTCCACAATTACTGCGTAAATTTCGCTTCAATGAGCAAAGTCTACTGGACATCTACGTTAAAACAGCCAGTGAAGAAATGGTGTCTTTAGCAACGATTGCAACAGTGGCAACACAAGCACAGCCTAATTCACGCGGTCAGTTTCAGCAGCTTAATTCAGCTGAAATTATTGGATCAATGGCACCTGGTTATACCATCGGTGATGCGGTTGAATTCTTTCAAAAACAAGCAACAGAGTTATTACCCGAAGGGGTCAGTTACGATTACGCAGGCCAAACACGACAGTTTGTGCAAGAAGGTAATACACTTTTGATTGCTTTCTTTTTTTCAATCATTCTCATCTTCCTCGTACTCGCGGCACAATATGAAAGCTACCGTGATCCTTTTATTATCCTCATCAGTGTGCCCATGTCCATTTGCGGTGCCTTAATTCCATTGAATTTAGGTTTGGCAACTATCAATATTTACACCCAAGTGGGTTTGATCACCTTAATTGGTGTCATCAGTAAGCATGGTATTTTAATGGTTGATTTTGCCAATAGTTTACAAAGAACAAAAGGCTTAAGTAAAACGGCTGCGATTATCGAAGCCAGTAAAATTCGCTTACGACCGATCCTAATGACCACCGCGGCGATGGTCTTTGGGGTAATGCCTCTACTTATCGCCACAGGCGCGGGCGCTGCCAGTCGCTTTGGCATTGGCTTAGTCATTGTTTCTGGCTTGTCGATCGGCACGCTTTTTACTTTGTACGTGGTACCAGTCATGTATACACTGCTGGCGAAGGTACATCAGCATGAGATTGAGAGTGTCCCTGAACCGTCTATGACACCTGAGGCTGATAATCCAGGTTGATCAAGAAAAAATCTATAAGGGGTTTATAAATTATTAGCCTTTTTCTGGCTGTTTGCGTGTTCTCACCGGTATATCCTCAGGTTGGATCCAAACTACCTTACCATCTCGCCACTCACATACGGGATTACCAGCCTGCTTATGCTTTAATAAAGCATCATCAATACCTGACTGGAGTATTTCTGTTAATCTATCTGTATCAGAAAATATTTCAGCTATTTTAGAATCTAATAGTTGGTGTTTATCACTCACAGTAGTGCTCCAATAAATGTTTCCAAATAACTTTATTTTTAATTATTTTTTGGTCTTTTATGCCATAGGCAATAGGGGAAAGGCTGTTTGCATATGAATTATCATAAAATCGCCATTGATCTAATAGCGGCTGATATAAATTAAAAAAATTCTTGATCCCAGAGATATAACGTCGTCGAATTGTTTCCTCAGGAAT
>JAZGGN010000156.1:0-2692 GCA_036480475.1 Gammaproteobacteria bacterium | reverse complement strand
GTTGTCGTGTACTGCCTATATTCAATTGCAATCCACCCATATTGACAAAGCAATACGGGCTTTGGGTTACATCCGCCAAGCGCGCTGGTTCCCAAAACCCCAGTGTGATACCGACTCGCGGTAAACTACCGACTTGGCACAAACACACGGGCAAGGAAGGATTCGGTGGATCGGGACGCTTACCCGCAACAGCAACATTGCCAATACTGATGGGAAACAAACAACTCCAACACACATCCGTGATGGGATTGATAAAACGTCCCTGACAACTTTCGGCTGCTAAAGTTGTTTGACTAAATAACATCCATATGCCACCTAGTCCTATATAATACTTCAGCCCAAGCATGGCACAGACTCAGTAATCAATAACTGCTTATCTACTTGCGTCACAATCGCTGGCACGTGAGTGATCCCTAATTGCGCTACCAACTTGCCAAATTGATCAAAATAGATTGTCTGCTCAAAATGTTCAGTCATCTTTTCAATATCGCCTTGCACTAAAATTAAGGTCACTTCAGCCACTGTTTTTATTTGTTGCTTAACCCAACATAGCTGAGCTTCATCATCGCCATTAAAAAACAACAAGACAGTTGGCAAATCCATTAAATCTAAGGGATTAACTGAGGTGCCAGCAGCCACAACAAGACGTCCCTTATCGTCAACAATATCTTGTTCTGCTGTGATGCTCGGATCGTAATGATGACGACGTTCTACTGTCGTCATTGGTAAGGGAATGGGCTGCGGGCGCAATACATTTTGTTTAACCCGAGCTTTAAATTGCTGCTGATGCTCACGTATTAAGCCTTTACTCTCCATTGCGTGCAGTTTATTCATGATCATTTCCAACATATCAGTCTCTGCAATCCGATAAGTTTTACCAATTGTGCCTAAGTTTTTAGCCGTGAGTGGTGGTGTCCACAGCAAGGCTGTTAGTAAACAACCACTTACAATAGCACCTGAAAATAATAGTCTAACAATTTGCATGGTAAAAATAATTCTAGTAAATATGATTTGGTTACGGAGTAAAGAGCATGTTGAATCTCTTTGAAGAACACGACAATAATATTAGATGAATATTTTTACAAATGGATAGTTTGATTTATATATGTGATTTATTTTGTTAGTTAATAGTGTATCTGTGATATTTAAATACGACAAAGTTAATTTGGATTATTATTTTTATCCCAAAATTTAATAAAATCGCTCACAGGCATAAGTCTAAAATTTTCAATTGCAGCAACCCCTGGCCCTTTATCTTCAAAAACGGTAATAAGCCTTGCAATAAAGAGTTTTCCTTCATATGAGTTGTCATTAATTTTTATAATCTGTGTTAATTTGGGCATGGATTCTTCTTTGTCAAAATCATCAGTGTAAAAGATTTCTTTCAATTCTAGACCGTGTTTTTCTATATTCGATAACCCTGGATTTGAAAAAATTCGATATTCTTTTTCATATTTCCAAGCCTTAAATTTTCGAGAGAAGGCATCAAGATTTTTGCCTTCAATTAAGTCATCAACTTGATCATGCGCCTTACGATCATTACCATACTTTACCTTTTTCAGAAGACAATCGCCGTTATATTTGTATATCATTGCTAATCCTTTTAGATTATCAGCATAATGAGCAACCATTAGTTTGGAATTATTAGTGTCAAATACTTTTATTGACGATGCGCAAAATATACCCATCTTTAGACATGCAAGATTAGATACAACGAGATTGCTATATCTTTTCCATTCATCTTCGTTCTTCCAAGTGCCATTTCTTAAAGCATTTGTCATGTTTTCTCTATGTCTTATTATTGTTTCAAATGGCATCTTATCTTCATCGAGTCTTTTAATGAGTGCTTCTCTGTTATTAGGGTTTTCAAGATGGCTTTTTAATTTCTCTGTACATTCTATAGGTTGCTTTAAATGTATGTGTCTTTCATTAAAATCATTAAATTCATAAACTGTTGAGAATCTTATTGTTTTATTAATTACAGATTCAATGGTTTTATGGTCATATTTAACAAACTTAACTAAATGGCTAACTTTATCCATATTATCCTCTTGATATTATCTATTTGCTCCTTTTTTGATTATAGCAGTAATAAACATCTTTCAAGATGCTGGCAAATATCAATCATCGTTTCACCACAATGTAATCACCCGACCGATAATTTGATTGTGATTTATCCAGCCTATTTCTTGGTAGCGACTATCAAAAGAATAAGGATGACTCGTCGCGACAAAATAATGCGCCTCTGGGATCGTGCCTTTTGGACCAGGCTCCAACTTTAGTCCTTTACGTGTTGTTTCAAAGGCAAACCCTACTTGCTCATCATTGATAAAATAAACACTATCCTGTTGCCAAACCGCATCACCAGGTATGCCAACAATTTGTTTAATCAACATATCTTGGGCCTGATGCAAGTGTGAGTCTGGCGGATAAAAAGCAATGATGTCGCCTTTGTTGACGTGACTATGTTTGACAATAACAAATATTTTTCCTGGCAAACTATCTGTGACGTTAATACCAATACTGATAAAGCGCGCCGCCAACATCAGCAATGCAACGCAAGCCCCTGCCAATCCAAGTACCAAAATGATACGGCTTAATTGTTGTTTATTAATCGAGACAAGCCTCATTACACTTTCCCCATCGTCGTGGTGATGGCATCCTTGAGGTTCATCCCCTGTTTTAATGCGGA
>JAZGGN010000155.1:0-7509 GCA_036480475.1 Gammaproteobacteria bacterium | reverse complement strand
TGGTACGGGGATTTATTCTGGCGCGATTGAATTGTTGCGAGTGTTGCGTTCTGATGCACCCGTGTTGGAATTAGTGCATCGTCTTGATAAAGGCACTTCAGGTTGCTTGATGGTGGCTAAAAAACGTTCAAGCTTACGAGAATACCACGCCATGTTGCGTGATCAAGCGATTAAAAAGACTTATTTGGTGTTGGCCTATGGTCAATGGCAGGGCGGAGAGCGCCTTGTTAGCGCAGCTTTGCAAAAGCGTGTGCACT
The DNA here is from genome assembly GCA_036480475.1 of Gammaproteobacteria bacterium. Classification (GTDB taxonomy): domain Bacteria; phylum Pseudomonadota; class Gammaproteobacteria; order JAZGGN01; family JAZGGN01; genus JAZGGN01. The sequence continues at coordinate 7,252 of JAZGGN010000155.1, read as the reverse complement.
CATCTGGTGAACGTATGGTCAGTGTTAACAAAAATGGCAAGCCCGCACAAACACGCTTTAAGCTCAAACAGCAGTTTGGCGAATTCTGCTTGTTACAAGCTCAGCCATTGACAGGTCGTACCCACCAGATCCGTGTCCATGCGGCTTATATTGGTTATCCGATTGCGGGTGACGACAAGTATGGTTGCACTGAAGGCAATAAAGCGTTGCGGCGAATGGGGGGTGGGCGTCTCTTTCTACATGCTGGATCGTTGAAGTTACCGACCCAAAAAGGTTCAATCGTCATTGAAGCCCCACTTTGTACTGAGTTGCAAGATTTATTATTAAGGTTACAATAGCTGATGAGTATAATTTAGGAGAAGTCCAGTGGCTGTACAGAAGAATAGAAAAACACGATCAAAGCGTGGCACGCGACGCTCGCATGATATCTTGAAGGCAAATGCATTGTCTGTTGATGAAGTGACTGGCGAAACACACTTACGTCATCATGTCACAGCAGATGGTTATTACCGTGGCCGTCAAGTTGTGGTGACTGAGCCTGATGATGAAGAAGAGTAGCCCGTGCCTGTGAACCTTCAAAATGTGAACTTAAGAAAAATCATGCTGAATGATCGTAAGAAGAGTAAAGATTTTGGGTGATATTACAATTGCTCTTGATGCGATGGGGGGAGACTATGGCGCAAAAATTGTAGTGCCTGCAGCGATTGCAGCTGTACAGCAGCATGCCCATGTAAAAATTTATCTTGTGGGCAAGCAAGAAGTATTGGCAGAACATTTAAGCGGCGTTGCAAGCGAATATAAAGATCGCTTGATCATTCATCATGCTTCACAGACTGTCGCGATGGATGAATTGCCGTCGAGTGCGCTGCGGACTAAAAAAGACTCTTCTATGCGTGTCGCGATTAATCTGGTGAAGGAGCGCAAGGCACAAGCGGTTGTTAGTGCTGGCAATACCGGTGCATTAATGGCAACGGCGCGTTTTGTACTGAAAACATTGCCAGGGATTGACAGACCAGCTCTGATTTCCGAGTTGCCAACCTTGGTGAATAGAACGCGAGTTTTAGATCTCGGTGCAAATGTAGATTCTTATGCCGAACATTTATTTCAGTTTGCTGTGATGGGATCAGTTTTAGTTGCTGCTGAAGATAATATCGATAGCCCAACGGTAGGTTTGTTGAATATTGGGGCTGAAGAAATCAAGGGGAATGAGCAAGTAAAGCATGCTGCACAATTGCTCACGGAGAGTAACGCGGTCAATTATATTGGTTATGTTGAAGGCAATGAGTTACTCAAAGGAAAAGTTGATATTATCGTTTGCGATGGCTTTATCGGTAATATTGCATTGAAGACATTAGAAGGTTCCGCTAAAGTATTGTCGCGAATTATTCGTGAAACATTTCAACAAACGATTTTTTCCCGTATGATTGGTTTATTGAGTTTCTCTGTGCTTAAACGTCTGCGTAAACGAATGGATCCAGCACAATATAATGGCGCCAGCTTACTGGGCTTAAATGGTATCGTTATTAAAAGTCATGGTGGTGCAAACGTGTTAGGGTTTACTGCAGCAATTAACGAAGCGGTGGTTGAGGCGCAGAAAGATGTGCCTAACCTTATTGGTGAGCGCGTCTCGGTTTTGCTGCAAGAAGGTTTGTTGACCTAACTATAATATCTTTGACGGGTATATACTCACTGCTATAGAATTATGTAGGATAGTTTTTTTATGTTAAGTCCCTCTCCCAGCGATAACAATGGTAGATACACCCGTATCATTTCTACAGGCTCATATTTACCTGAAAAGGTTTTGACGAATGCTGATCTTGAGAGAATGGTCAGTACTTCTGATGCTTGGATCACTGAGCGTACTGGCATTAAGCGTCGCCATATTGCTGCCGATGATGAAACTTCAGCGACGATGGCAGCAGTTGCCGCGCGACGTGCTTTGGAAAAAATAAATTTAGATAAAAACGAGATAGAGCTTATTATTTGTGCGACGTGTACGCCGGATAGTTTCTTCCCCAGTACGGCCTGTTTACTACAGCAAAAGCTAGGAGTTCAGCAAAAATTGCCAGCTTTTGATGTGTCAGCTGCCTGTGCTGGCTTTATTTATGCACTTTCGATATGTGATCAATTTATTCGTAGTGGTACGATTAAAACTGCATTGGTGGTTGGCTGTGAGGTGATGTCTCGTATCATTGATTGGAGTGATCGTAAAGTGTGCGTGCTTTTTGGTGATGGTGCGGGTGCAGTAATTTTACAGGCAAGTGATGAGTGTGGCATTATATCAAATCACCTGTATGCTCAGGGCCAGTATAAAGATTTACTGTATTTAAATAATAGTCATACGGCAGCAAAAAAAAACAATCAATCTGAATATGTGCATATGCAAGGACACGAAGTATTTAAAATGGCGGTGAATACTTTGGGTGCAATCGTAGAAGAAGCTATTGAAAAAAGTGATTATGAAAAAAAAGATATTGATTGGCTTGTACCACATCAAGCCAATTTACGTATTATTAAGGCCGCGGCAAAAAAATTAAATATGCCGTTGGAGCGGGTTATTTTAACCGTTGCTGAGCATGGTAATACGTCTGCAGCATCCATTCCATTAGCGCTTGATCAAGGCATATCTGATGGTCGTATTCAACCTGGAAATCTTTTGTTGTTTGAAGCTTTTGGTGGTGGTTTGGCCTGGGGATCAACGCTGGTGAGATATTGAGATGAATGGCATACAATTTGCTGCCTTGTTTCCAGGCCAGGGATCACAGTCCGTGGGTATGTTGGATGAGTTAGCAGCAGCACATCCTTTGATTGAGAAAATTTTTGCGCAGGCTTCGCAATACTTAAATTATGATTTATGGGATCTAGTACAGCGAGATCCAGATCAGAAATTGAATTTAACCCAATATACCCAATTGGCGATGTTAGTGGCAGGAGTGTCAACTTATCAATTGTGGTGTAGATCCGGTGGATCTGCGCCCAAAATTGCAGCTGGACACAGTTTGGGTGAGTACAGTGCACTTGTATGTGCACAGGCATTAGAATTTGCGGATGCGGTTGAGCTGGTTAGCCATCGTGGTCGTTTGATGCAAGAGACGACACCTGCAGATCAAGGTGCGATGGCGGCCATCATTGGCTTGGATGAAGCGACCGTTGCAGAAATTTGCATTGAAGCTGCCGAAGGCGATATCATCGCGCCAGCTAATTTTAATGCTATTGGGCAAATTGTTGTTGCTGGTCAAGTCGCAGCGGTCGATCGGGCCATCGTTTTGGCAGAGGCAAAAGGTGTACGCATGGCTAAAAAATTACCGGTGAGTGCGCCTTGTCATTGTGAAATGCTTGAGCCTGCTGCCAAAGAATTTGCTCATTATTTAGAAAAAACACCCTTTAAGGTGCCGCAATTTGCAGTGATCAGTAATGTTGACGTGGTGTTGCATCGCCACCCAGATGATATCCGCGCATCATTGGTTAAACAATTATACAATCCAGTGCGTTGGTTAGAAACGATTCAACAAATGGTTGCGCAAGATATAGAAGTTATGATTGAATATGGGCCGGGGCGCGTGTTAACGGGATTGAACAAGCGTATTGATCGGAAAATAAAATCTTTTTCCGTACATGATAGTCAAAATTTACAACAGGCGCTTGCTCAGTCTAAGTAAGGAATAAAATATGTTATTGAAAGGTAAAATTGCATTAGTCACTGGTGCGAGCCGTGGCATTGGTGAAGCAATCGCTGTGAATCTAGCAAAACAAGGTGCAACGGTCGTAGGTACGGCGACTTCACAGCAGGGTGCGGATAAAATCAGCGATAATTTTTCGCAAAAAGACTTAAAAGGTAAAGGCTTCGTGTTGGATGTTAGTCAACAAGATTCCGTTGAAAAATTATTTCAAGCCTTGAGTGAAGATGTGGGTGCACCAAATATTTTAGTAAACAATGCGGCAATCAATCAAGATAATCTTTTGTTACGCATGAAGGATGAAGAATGGTCAAGTGTGATTGATGCTAATTTAACCGGCGTTTATCGCTTGTGTAAAATCTGCTTAACACCGATGTTTCGTCAACGCTGGGGGCGCATTATCAATATTAGTTCTGTTGTTGGAGCGACGGGGAATGCGGGTCAGGTTAACTATACGGCAGCAAAAGCGGGTGTGATTGCTTTTAGTAAGTCATTAGCGCAAGAGATGGCGAGTCGTGGTATAACAGTGAATGTTGTTGCACCAGGGTTTGTTGATACAGATATGACAAAAGAATTACCAGAAGTGTACCGCAAAGAAATACTGAAAAAGGTGCCGATGAAGCGTTTAGGTAAGCCAGAGGACATTGCGGATGCGGTGCTGTTTTTAGTTTCTGAGCATGCGAGTTATATTACTGGGGAAACCATTCATGTGAATGGTGGCATGTATATGCATTAACCTGGAAAAAGCAGTTGACCACCACTGCGGCTGATTAATACGCTGAATCTTAGGGATTTTTTGTGTTTTTTCTTACAAGCCAAACTTCTGGGCTGTTGGGAAATCTTAATTAAGTGCCCTCTTTGAAAGGTAACGGATATAGCAAGATGGATCAAAGACTTACAGGAGTTACTTGCTGCTAAGCATCTTTTTTAGGATTAGTAACCGAAGTTATTTACTTTGCGCTAAATCGTGTATATGCTCAGTGACGGGAATTTTACACTTGTTTTGAAGCGCTGAATTAAAACGGATTGTCTAGGAAGTCAGCTTCATGGACTAGCTGTGGGATCTGGGGGCTGTTTGGCAGCCTCTAAATTATAAAGATTAACAAAATAGAGGAAGGTGTTGCATGAGCACAATTGCATCAAGAGTTAGAAAAATTGTGATTGAACAATTGGGTGTTAAAGATGAAGATCTTAAAAACGATGCTTCATTTGTTGATGATCTTGGCGCGGATTCTTTAGATACGGTCGAACTAGTCATGGCCCTTGAAGAAGAGTTTGATACTGAGATCCCAGATGAAGAAGCTGAGAAGATTAGAACGCTTCAGCAAGCGGTTGACTATGTAGAGCAACACCAGAAAAAAGAAGGCTAGTCACTATTTTGTGCCTGTCTTGGCCCTTATCTTAAGGAAAGGCTTAAAACCTAAGTGTGATGAGTCTGGGTGCGAGCAAGAATTTATTTTCTGGTGTAATGAAAAGGAGCAGTACTGTTGAGTAAACGTCGTGTCGTTGTTACAGGCCTGGGGGCGATTTCACCGCTGGGTAATTCAGTTGCAGAAACTTGGAAAAATGTGTTGCAAGGTCGCAGTGGGGTCACGGCGGTTGAAGGCTTTGAATACTCTAATGAAGACTTTGACCCTGAAACTTTTCCGGTGCATATTTGGGCAAAGGTGCATAAGTTTGACAATTCAGGTTTTGTCACTCATAAAATGGACCCAGTGATTCAATTTAGTTTGGCGGCCTCGATCGAGGCAATGCGTGACGCAGGTTTGGAAGTGAATGATGCGAATGCGCCCCGTATCGGGGTTGCTGTTGGTTCCGGTATTGGGGGCTTACAAACGATTTGCAATAACTATGTACATTTGAAGAAAGGGCCACGCAAAGTCAAGCCGAACTTTATTCCCGCCGGTATTATCAATAGTATTGCGGGTTATATTTCGATTGATCATCATTTAAAAGGCCCTAATATTTCCATTGTTACTGCATGTACCACGGGAACACACAATATCGGTACAGCGGCACGGATGATCGGGTATGGGGATGCAGATGTTATGCTTGCCGGTGGTTCAGAATTAGCATCAACCCCGCTATGTTTGGCAGGGTTTGCTGCGGCACGTGCTTTATCCAAGCGTAATGATGAACCGCAAAGGGCTAGTCGTCCGTGGGATAAAGATAGAGATGGTTTTGTTTTAGGCGAAGGCGCGGGTATTTTAGTGCTGGAAGAATATGAGCACGCTAAAAAACGCGGTGCAAAAATTTATGCAGAATTGGTAGGTTTTGGTATGAGTGCGGATGCATTCCACATTACTGCGCCAGATAAAGGGGAAGGTAGTGGTGCTGTGCGTGCAATGACCAATGCGTTGCAAGATGCACAAATGAACCCTGAAGAAATAACTTATGTGAATGCGCATGGCACGTCGACAAGAATAAATGATATTAATGAAACTAATGCGATCAAGCGGGCTTTTGATGATCATGCTTATAAACTTGCGATCAGCTCAACCAAATCAATGACGGGTCATTTATTGGGGGCATCAGGTGCTGTCGAGGCAATATTTAGTGTATTGTCGATCCGCGATCAAGTTGCACCGGGTACCATTAACTTGGATGAGCCAGATGAAGGTTGTGACCTTAATTATTTACCCCATGAATCGCAGCAAATGCCCATAGATACCGTATTAAGTAATTCGTTTGGCTTTGGCGGTACGAATGGTAGTTTGATATTCAGAAAAATATAAACAGTCGCTATTCGACATGAATAGCCAAGAAAAAGCAGACAATGCATATAAGAATACGCCGATTATTCGCTGTACTTTTTATTATCTTAGTCTCAGCTTTGCTGTGGTTATACAGCGATTGGCGGTGGTTTTCTTTAACCCCATTAACGCCACCTGAACAACCTTTTTACTATATCGTTTATCCGGGTATGAATATTACTGCGCTTGCGCATGATCTATATGAACGTGATCTTTTGAAGAAACCTCGTTATTTTACCACTTTAGCTAAGTTCTCCGGTTTAGGGACACAGTTAAAAGCAGGTGAATATCATTTGCGTGAAGGGATGCGGCCGAGAGATTTTTTACAGAAAATTGCGAACGGTGATGTGGTTATGCACCGGCTTGTGTTGCTTGAAGGTTGGAATTTTAAGCAAGTGATGGCAGCACTCCAAGCGAACCCTAAGATAAAGCAAAAATTGCAGGGTTTATCTGCTGAAGAAATCATGCGTGTGATCAGTGGTGATGCAAAGCACCCTGAAGGCTTACTTTTTCCGGATACCTATCAGTTTACTTTAGGTTTGTCTGATATTGCCATATTGAGACACGCTTATGAAACCATGCACACTAAACTAGAAAATATTTGGCAAAATCGTGATGATGGTTTACCCTATCAAACTGCGTATGAAGCATTGATTGTCGCTTCTATTATTGAGAAAGAAACGGCATTGGAGCAAGAGCGTCCATTGGTGGCCAGTGTGATTGTCAATCGCTTGCGTAAAAGGATGCGTTTACAAGTTGATCCGACGGTGATTTACGGTTTAGGCGAAGAGTTGACGGGTGCTTTAAAGCACAGCCATTTAA
>JAZGGN010000154.1:0-2240 GCA_036480475.1 Gammaproteobacteria bacterium | reverse complement strand
GTTTGCCACCAAGTATCCACGATCGGACATTTTTCAGCGCCAACTTTGCTGTGATACCACATCCATGCTTTCGGATTGATCGGCTCGCCGACACTCCCTAGCAATCGCAGTGAAGAAAGATCATGTTTTTGTAACCATTGATCGCCCTGTTGCATCGCAGCCCTGATCGCTGTCGGTGCGGTATACAAAATACTCACTTGATGATCTTGTATAATTTTCCAAAAACGATCTGGCTGCGGATAAAATGGCGCCCCCTCATACATCAACACGGTAGCTGCATTTAATAATGGACCGTACACCAGGTAGCTGTGCCCAGTGATCCAACCAATATCTGCCGTACACCAATAAACATCTTCTTTTTTAATATCAAACAGGTATTTGAAGCTCGTCGCCACACCGACCATGTAACCCGCAATGTTGTGTTGGATCCCTTTTGGCTTACCAGTTGAACCAGAGGTATGTAAAATAAATAAGGGATCACACGCGTCCATCGGCTCTGCTGGGCAATCTTCATCTGCCTTTGATAAAAGCGTCTGCCAATCATGATCACGTCCCGCGATCATCGCGTGATCGCAATGTGCCCGCTTGACTACAATACAATGCTGAACACAAGCTGTTTTTTCCAAAGCCGTATCCATGGTATTTTTTAAGGGAATAATTTTGCCGTTGCGAAATCCACCATCTGCCGTAATCACGATTTTTGCTGTCGCATCGTTGATGCGTTCCATAAGCGCAGGCGCTGAAAAACCGGCGAAGACTACAACATGCACTGCGCCCAATCGTGCGCAGGCCAGTACACTAATCACTAACTCTGGCACCATCGGTAAATAAATAGCAACCCGATCACCAGGCTTAACGCCTTTGTCTTTCAATACATTGGCAAAGGTACACACTTGCTGATGTAATTGTTGATATGTAAATTTTTTCTGAACATCATCTTCACCCTGCCAAATTAAAGCAAGCTTCTCTTTATGATCGGCTAAATGGCGGTCCAGACAATTTTCGGTGATGTTGAGTTTTGCCCCTTCAAACCAGCGCGCAAAAGGCCGATCATCCCAATTACATACCCGCTGCCAACGCTTTTTCCAAGTAAATTGCTCAGCAATCTCGCCCCAGAATACTTCACGATCTGTCATCGATTGGTGATATAGACGGTCATAATCTTTCTGCTTATTTAACAATGCTTTTTTGACAAAAGCTTTGCTTGGCTTAAATGATCGTTTTTCATCTAGCGAGGTATCAATTGTATTCAGCATGTCTTATCCTCTTTTTATCATCGCCAATTCCTAATCCTCATATTGCAACAATGAATGTAAATTATAAGATTTAAGCCTTTCTCTGCCAGACAACTTAGACAGTTCAATAAAAATTTCTATGCCGATAATATCACCATGCAATTGCTCAATTAAGCTGGCTGCCGCAGAGGATGTGCCACCGGTTGCCAGCACATCGTCAACCAAGATAACAGGTTCATTTGCCTGAATGCTGTCACAGTGCAGTTCTAAAGTTTTTTCGCCATATTCTAATTGGTAAGTTTGCGCAACCATTTCCCTTGGTAGTTTGCCCTTCTTACGTATGGGGATAAAACCACAGTTAAGCTGCAATGCCATCGCAACGGCAAAAATAAAACCACGCGCTTCAATACCAATCACTTTACTCACCTGCTTATTTTGGTAGGGTGCGCACATCATTGTTATCGATTGAGAAAAAAGTTCGGGTGATGATAGTACTGGCGTGATATCTTTAAACATGATCCCTGCTTTGGGAAAGTCAGGGATTGATTTAACCGCACCACGTAATGCTTCGATATTTTTTGTAGCGGTCATTGCGCTATCACCGGCAAATCACCCTTGATCCCCATGGCATGGCGCATTAATAATGTTTTCACTGGTGATAAACGATGCGTTAAATTTAAACCCTCGTTACGCAAGCGACTGATCACCGGAGGATCATTGGCAAACAAACGTTTCAACGCTGCCATCGCTGTTATCATCAGCATGTTATGCCCTTTGCGCCAACGTTCATATTTACGTAAATTAGCAAGACTGGCATAATTCCGATCCGCTTGATAAGCCTTGGTCACCACTTCAGCCAGTGTTGCACTATCCAACAAACCCAAATTCAACCCTTGCCCCGCAAGTGGATGAACCGTACGCACAGCATCACCAATTAAAGCAATCCCTGATTGCACATATTGCTTTGCATGACGCATTTTCAAAGGGAAACATTTGCGTTCACTT
>JAZGGN010000153.1:0-6828 GCA_036480475.1 Gammaproteobacteria bacterium | reverse complement strand
AAGATCCCAGCGGAGACCCAGGGAAATAAGGTGTTTCGTCTACGTGGCAAAGGGGTCAAATCAGTGCATCGTCGCGGTATCGGTGATTTACTGTGTCAAATCGTTGTCGAAACCCCAGTGAAGCTGGATAAAAAGCAAAAAGAGTTATTGCACCAATTCCAGCAGGCTTTGACTGAGGATAATAGAGATCATGCTCCGCAAAGTAGTTCATGGTTCAGTAAGGCCAAGCAATTTTTTGAAGGGTTGTAGATATTGAAATTTCTGAGGAGAGTGTCGGGTGAATAATGCCATATTAGTACTTGCAGATGGTCAAGTATTTACTGGAACGAGCATTGGTGCCAGTGGTCAAACGGTGGGCGAACTTATTTTCAATACGTCGATGAGCGGTTACCAGGAAATTTTGACCGATCCTTCTTATGCGCAACAGATCATTACTTTTACGGTACCTCACGTTGGCAATGTCGGTTGTAACGAGACGGATAGTGAGTCACAAAAAATATGGGCGACGGGTTTAGTGATCCGTGATTTATCGCTGTGCATGAGCAATTGGCGTGCACAAATCAGTTTGTCAGATTATTTAAAACAGCAGCATATTATCGGTATTGCGGATATTGACACCCGTTATTTAAGTCAAGTGATCCGCGAGCAAGGCGCACAAAATGCCTGTATTTCCACACAAGTTGATCAAATAGATAAGGCATTACAGGCGGCTCAATCTTGTCCGAGTTTAAAAGGTTTAGATTTAGCCAAGCAAGTATCGACACCAGCCACTTACCTATGGCAAGCAGGCAGCCCGTCTCTTTACAACAATCAAGCCTCGCAAAAAAGTGAGCAGAGTGAGTCACTTTATCATGTTGTTGCGTATGATTTTGGTGTGAAGCGCAACATTTTACGTTTACTGGTGGACAGACAGTGTCGTATTACAGTCGTGCCAGCGCAAACTTCCGCTCAGGACGTTTTAGCGTTGAAGCCTGACGGAGTCTTTTTATCCAATGGGCCGGGTGATCCGGCGGCTTGTGATTATGCCATTAAAGCGATCGAAGCATTACTCGCAGCGGAGATCCCTTTATTTGGCATTTGTTTAGGCTTCCAATTACTAGCATTGGCTTGCGGGGCTCAATCGATCAAAATGAAATTTGGCCATCATGGTGCGAATCATCCAGTTACAGCCATCGATGCGGCACAAACCATATTAATTTCCAGCCAAAATCATGGTTTTGCGATTGATGAAGAAAGTTTGCCGGCTTATTTGCAAGTGACGCACCGATCATTATTTGATAATAGCTTACAGGGGATCCGTCACAAACAAAAACCAGCCTTTGGTTTCCAAGGCCACCCCGAAGCAAGCCCGGGTCCACATGACGTACAGATGTTATTTGATGCTTTTATTGAAATGATGGTGGCTTGAATAGGGCAACGTCACATCCTTTACCAGACTCATGGTGACGAAATATGTTAACCATACTCAGCAATATTCAGTGAAATTTGTGAAGCATGGTTGGCATATTTCAGTGGAAATGGCTATAAATGAATAAAAATGAGTATTTTTTGAAATAAAAACAAAGTCGTTTTTCCTTTCTTAGCTGACCTAACCGGACTTCATCATTGTTTTCTGCTAGAATCAGCCTGATTTTCTTACAAGTGTTTTAGTCGATGCCGAAACGAACTGATATTGAATCTATTTTGATCTTAGGGGCGGGCCCCATTGTCATTGGCCAAGCCTGTGAATTTGATTATTCTGGCACGCAAGCGTGCAAAGCGCTGCGTGAAGATGGTTATCGCATTGTTCTGGTCAATTCCAATCCCGCGACCATTATGACCGATCCAGAGATGGCGGATGCCACCTATATTGAGCCCATCCAATGGGAAGTAGTTGCCCAGGTTATTGCTAAAGAGCGACCAGATGTCTTGTTGCCGACGATGGGTGGGCAAACGGCATTGAATTGCACTTTGGATCTAGTTCAGCATGGCGTATTGGCAGAATATGGTGTGGAATTGATTGGCGCCAGTCGTGAAGCGATCGATAAAGCGGAAGATCGTGAACAATTTCGCAGCGCGATGGCAGAGATTGGCTTGCAAATGCCACACTCGATCATTGCACACAGCATGGAAGAAGCATTGCAAAAGCAAGCGGTTATCGGTTTTCCGGCGATTATTCGACCGTCGTTTACACTGGCGGGTAGCGGGGGTGGCATTGCTTATAACCAGGAAGAGTTCGAACAAATTTGTGCGAGTGGTTTTGATTCTTCGCCGACCAAAGAATTATTGATCGATGAATCGATTTTGGGTTGGAAAGAATATGAAATGGAAGTGGTGCGCGATTCAGCCGATAATTGCATCATTATCTGCTCGATAGAAAACATCGATCCGATGGGGGTACATACCGGCGATTCGATCACTGTTGCGCCTGCGCTGACTTTAACGGATAAAGAATATCAGTATATGCGTAATGCTTCAATCGCAGTATTGCGTAAGATTGGCGTGGATACCGGCGGATCCAATGTGCAATTCGCGGTACATCCTGAAACAGGTCAAGTGATGGTCATCGAAATGAATCCGCGGGTGTCGCGCAGTTCGGCGTTGGCCTCTAAAGCGACCGGTTTTCCCATTGCTAAGGTCGCAGCAAAACTTGCTGTCGGTTATACCCTTGATGAATTGCGTAACGAAATTACGGGAGGGGTTATTCCGACTTCATTTGAACCCAGCATTGACTACGTCGTCACAAAAATTCCACGATTTAACTTTGATAAATTCCCACAAACCAAAGCACGCTTGACGACACAAATGAAATCAGTGGGTGAAGTGATGGCAATGGGACGTACGTTTCAAGAGTCATTGCAAAAAGCGATCCGAGGTTTGGAAATCAGTCGTGACGGTTTACAAACGATGGGGAAATTTGAGAGTGAAGATGATCTCGATATTTTACGTGGTTACCTGCGCGTGCCAGGTCCAGATCGGCTTTGGTATATTGCTGATGCCTTTCGTTCTGGATTTTCACTCGAACAAATTCATAATTTGTGTAAAGTTGATCCGTGGTTTTTAGCGCAGATTGAAGAATTGGTCATGATCGAAGCAAGCATCCAAGGCAAGGCACTGGACGTGTTAGATGAAAATTTGTTGCGTCAATTAAAACGCAAAGGATTTGCCGACAGCCGTATTGCAAATTTATTAAATGTGACGGAAGCAGATATTAGTGATCGTCGAAAAAAATTAAATATTTTTCCTGTATATAAGCGGGTTGATACATGTGCGGCAGAATTTCCAGCGGCAACAGCGTATATGTATTCAACCTATGAGCAAGTTTGTGAAGCCAGACCGACAAATAATAAAAAAGTTATTGTGTTGGGTGGTGGTCCCAATCGCATTGGCCAGGGCATAGAATTTGATTATTGTTGTGTGCATGCGGCCTTTGCTTTGCGCGAAGATGGTTATGAAACAATCATGATCAATTGTAATCCAGAAACAGTGTCGACGGATTATGACACTTCAGACCGACTTTATTTTGAATCGGTGACTTTAGAGGATGTATTAGCCATTGTTGCATTGGAAAATCCGCTGGGTGTTATTGTTCATTATGGTGGTCAAACCCCGTTGAAATTGGCGCGTAGCTTGGCCGAGGCGGGTGTGCCGATCGTCGGTACACAGCCCGATGCAATTGATCGTGCTGAAGATCGCGAACGTTTCAGTGCAGTGGTGAAACAATTAAATTTACGGCAACCCCCTAATGGCACAGTTAGAAGCGAAGATGAAGCGGTGAAGGTGGCCGATGATATTGGCTATCCAATCGTTGTGCGGCCCTCTTATGTTTTAGGAGGGCGGGCAATGGAGATTGTCCACACCGAAGAAGATTTACGCTATTATTTACACAATGCAGTACAAGTGTCGAATCAATCGCCAGTATTACTTGATCGTTTTCTCAATGATGCGATAGAGGTTGATGTCGATGCGATTTGTGATGGTAAAGATGTATTAATTGCGGGGGTGATGGAACACATCGAACAAGCAGGTGTACACTCAGGTGATTCTGCCTGTACTTTGCCGCCGTTTAGTTTAAGCGTAGTGTTGCAGGAAGAGTTAAAATCACAATTGCGGAAAATGGCTTTGGCATTTGATGTGGTTGGTTTATTGAATGCGCAATTTGCGATACAAGGGGATGATATTTATATTTTGGAATTAAATCCACGTGCTTCGCGCACGGTGCCCTTTGTTTCTAAAGCTACAGGCTTGGCGCTGGCTAAGATTGCGACGCGCTGTAAAATGGGTCAAAGTTTACGTCAGCAAGGGTTTACGAAAGATACGCAATTAAATGCTTTTTATGCAATTAAATTGCCGGTTTTTCCTTTTGTGAAATTCCCCGGTGTTGATTCTATTTTAGGACCGGAAATGAAATCGACGGGTGAGGTTATGGGGGTTGCCAAGCACTTTGGCCAAGCCTATGCTAAAGCACAGTTGGCTGCGGGTGTGGATATTCCACGTCGACGAAAAGCTTTTGTCAGCGTACGTGACGCGGATAAAACCAGTGTCGCCGCGATGGCGAAGCGTTTAGTTGATTTAGGTTTTGAAGTGGTGGCAACGCGAGGGACTGCTAGAGTGTTAGCTGCCTCAGCGATCCCACATCAGCGCGTTAATAAAGTCATCGAAGGTCGACCACATATTGTCGATATGATCAAAAATAATGAAATAGATTTTATAGTGAACACCACTGAAGGCAAGCAGGCAATCGCCGACTCTTTTACCATTCGACGTAGCGCGCTACAATATAAAGTGAGCTACACAACAACACTTTCTGGTGCGCAGGCGGCGTGTTTGGCGATGAAGTATGAGGATAAGGAAGCCGTTGCGTGTTTGCAGGATCTGATCTGAGGTTGGGGTTGTTTGCTTTTTATTCGTACGATTCTATGTTAAAATGGCAGAACTTTCTCTAGCGTTAATGAGGTAGATCATGGTAGCGCGTTATCCGATGACAGTTGCGGGGGCAAAGGCATTAAGAGAAGAATGTCATCGCCTCAAAGCCGTAGAGCGCCCACGTATTATTCAAGCTTTAAGTGAAGCTCGTGCGCATGGTGATTTGAAAGAAAATGCCGAGTATCATGCTGCACGCGAACAACAAAGTTTCAATGAAGGCCGTATCCAGGAATTAGAGGCTAAATTAGCCAATGCACAAGTAATTGATGTGACTAAGCTCCCGAATACGGGTAAGGTTATTTTTGGTTGCACCGTGCGTGTAGTCAATACTAAGACAGACGAAGAAGTGATGTATCGTGTCGTTGGTGAAGACGAATCTGATATTCGCCAAAATAAAATTTCTATTACTTCTCCAATTGCCCGAGCATTGATAGGCAAATCAGTGGGTGATGAAGTCGAAGTCAATGCGCCAAAGGGCATTGAAGAATATGAAATCAGCGAGGTTGAGTATATCTAAAATGTGTTCTAAGTTTGGTTCTCTTACTTTATCAATTTAACATATAATGCATGGCAAATGGCCTAGGAAAAGCGAGTTAACAACTCGCACAGCGCTTTGATTTAGCGCATTAGGGCCTGTCGTAGTAGAGCTTAACTGCTTTTTTAGGCTTAAATGAATGTTATTGAATAATACTGTTACGGTGTTTACTGCTGAATTTAGGATGAACCATGATATAATCTGAGGTTATGGCGTATTCGAAAAGACGTAAAAAATGGCTATCAACGCATATTTCAGATCCCTTTGTTAAGCTTGCACAGGCGCAGAACTACCGCTCACGAGCTGCCTTTAAGCTATTGCAACTCATTGATAAAGAAAAACTAATTAAGCCGGGGATGGTCGTAGTTGATTTAGGGGCAGCCCCCGGTGGATGGGCCCAGGTTGCCGCACATCAAGTTGGTGCGCACGGGCATGTATTTGCGGTTGATAAATTGCCCATTCAGCCTATTGCCGGTGTGGATTGTATTTGTGGTGATATGCAGACACAAAATGTTATTGACTCTTTGTTAAAAGCTGCTGAAAATACCCCCGTTGACGTTGTAATTTCTGATATGGCACCTAATATAAGTGGTAATCGTAGTGTTGATCAGCCCAGATCAATGCTTTTAGCCCATTTGGCGTTTAATTTAGCCCAGCAATTGTTGCGCCAAGGTGGGGGGTTGCTCATTAAAGTTTTTCAGGGGGAAGGCTTGGGGGAGTTGCGGCAACAGGTAGAAGCGGTGTTTAATAAGGTCACTGTACGTAAGCCTAAAGCATCGCGTCCACAGTCTGCGGAGGCATATTTGGCCGCAAAGGGCTATAATTTGAATAAGGGTTTAACTTGAGGCTGATAGATTGAATGACATGATAAAAAATCTCTTCCTATGGTTGATTATAGCAATTGTTCTGGTCTCTGTTTTCAGTAATTTCGGGCCACGTTCTGTGTCGACCCAGAATATTACGTATACCGAATTTTTGAAACAGGTTGATCAAGGTACGATTCGTTCGGTGACCATAGAGAATCAAATTATTAAGGGTATGACGCAGAATGAACAAAAGTTCACGACTTATATCCCCTTGCCAGATCAGTTCTTACTGTCTGACCTAATTAAAAAAGGGGTCGAAGTCAAAGGTGAACCACCACAACAGCAAAGCTTGTTGGTGAGCATATTGGTAAGTTGGTTCCCAATGCTGCTGCTGATTGGGGTGTGGATCTTCTTCATGCGGCAAATGCAGGGTGGCGGTGGTCGCGGAGCGATGTCTTTTGGTCGCAGTCGTGCGCGTCTGTTGGGAGAAGACCAAGTCAAAACTACTTTTGCAGATGTTGCTGGTGTTGATGAAGCCAAAGAAGAGGTGAAAGAACTGGTCGATTTTTTAAAAGATCCCGG
>JAZGGN010000152.1:0-2462 GCA_036480475.1 Gammaproteobacteria bacterium | reverse complement strand
CTTCCCCCACCTCCTGTATACTGAAGCCACACGGTGACGCTCAATGCAAAATCACATAAGGCTATGAAATATTTACTGAAAAAAATACCCCGCTTGTTATTGTTTATGGTCATTGCGCTCATCCTAATGATGATAGCAAGCGCTATCTATGTCAAAATACAGCTGCCCAGTGTTGAACTACTAAAAGACATCCGCTTGCAAGTGCCTTTGCGCATATACACCTCCGATGGAAAATTAATTGCTGAATTTGGCGAAAAAAGACGCATTCCTGTTTACTTAAATGAAATTCCACCACAATTAATCAATGCCATTCTCGCCACTGAAGACCAGCGCTTTTATTCTCACCCCGGCATTGATATCCCAGGTTTGGGACGAGCGGCCTTACAGTTAGTACGCACCGGTGATAAGGCACAAGGCGGCAGCACCATCACCATGCAAGTGGCTAGGAATTTTTTTCTTTCCAATCAAAAAACTTTTTTGCGTAAATTTAATGAGATATTACTCGCCCTCAAAATTGAACGTCAACTCAGCAAAGAAAAAATTCTTGAACTCTATTTAAATAAAATCTATCTCGGTAATCGCGCCTATGGCGTCGGTACCGCAGCACAGGTGTACTATGGCAAGCCCATTGCTAAATTAAACCTGGCACAGCTTGCCATGATTGCAGGTCTACCGAAAGCGCCATCAACACGGAACCCTCTGGCTAACCCAGAAGCTGCGATAGAGCGTCGTAATCACGTTTTAAAACGAATGTATGACGAAGGATTCATTACCCGTGAAGCCTTGCTGCAAGCAAGTAATGCGACAATCACTGCGCAATACCACGGCGCTGAAGCTTTGGTCGAAGCCCCTTATGTCGCTGAAATGATCCGTCAAGCACTTTACAATCAATTTGAGGAAGATGCCTATACAAACGGCTACCAAGTTTATACAACTATTGATAGTGAATTGCAGGAAACAGCCAATAAAGCATTACGCACCACCTTACTTAATTATGAAGACCGGCATGGCTATCGTGGTCCATTGACCCATGTGCAAATCAGTGATGACACTAACACGCAAGATTTGTTAAGCGAAGTTTTAGCACAACCAATCATCCAAGATTTTTATCCCGCAGCGATCATGGCCACAACAGAAAAATCTGCAGTTGCTTTGATACACAATGGTGAATGTATTGAAATCCCCTGGTCTGGACTTTCCTGGGCAAAACCACAATTAAAAAATCGCAAATATGGAAAATCACCACAGCAAACGAGTGATATCTTACGAATAGGTGATATTGTTTTAATACATCAAGAAAATGATCAAAGCTGGCGCCTGACACAATATCCCGATGTCGAAGGTGCTCTCGTCTCCCTGGAACCAAATGACGGTGCCATCGTTGCCCTAGTAGGTGGTTTTGATTATAGCAAAAGTCACTTTAATCGCATCACGCAAGCAACACGACAACCGGGTTCTAGTTTTAAACCATTAATTTATGCTGCTGCGCTCAATAAGGGATTAACACTGGCAACACTTATTAATGATGCGCCCGTGGTTCTGGACGATCCTAGTCTCGAAAATGTCTGGCGACCACAGAATGATAGTCGTATGTTTTATGGTTTAACTCGCTTGCGCACGGGTCTAACTCGCTCGCGTAATATCGTCTCTATTCGTCTATTGGAAAACATTGGGATCCCTTATACCATCGATTTCATTAGCCGTTTTGGATTTAACCCGAATGATCTACCACGCTCTTTATCGCTAGCACTGGGCAGCTTAAGTATCTCCCCACTCGACCTTACCGCCGCTTTTTCCGTTTTTGCCAATGGTGGTTATAAAGTTGAACCTTATTTAATTAACCAAATTACCAATGATGAAGATGAAGTGTTACTACAAACAAATGCCAAAACAGCTTGCACCGACTGTAATGAGGCAGATCTAAAAGCAGATATCACACTTGAACAATATGCGCCTAGGATCGTCAATAGACAAGTCGCCTATTTGATGACATTGGCGTTAAAAGACGCCATTAAAAGTGGCACTGGACGACCTGCCTTAGCTTTAAAACGCAATGATATTGCGGGTAAAACAGGTACCACCAATGATCAAAAAGATGCATGGTTTGTTGGTTTTAATGGTGATTTAGTAACGACAACCTGGATGGGCTACGACCAGCCACAATCACTAGGGGAATATAGTGTCACCACCGCACTGCCAATGTGGATGAACTTCATGCAGACCGCCCTGGCAGGTAAGGTCGAAAATTCTTTAATACAACCCCCTGGCTTGATCTCAGTACGTATTGACCCTACTACTGGCCTGCTCGCCAGACACGACCAAAAAGACTCAATCTTTGAAACCTTTCGCCGCGAATATGCACCAATTAACCAATCGAGCAGAGACAATTATTATCAGAATGCAGATGAAAGTAAAAAATCGACAAGCGGCATTGAATATTTATTTTAATTTAATCTGGGATA
>JAZGGN010000151.1:0-3488 GCA_036480475.1 Gammaproteobacteria bacterium | reverse complement strand
AAGCGCCCTGCCGTTGGCGGACCCTATGCAATGACCCGCAACCCCTTATATCTTGGTACATATATCATGGCAATGGGCGCTGCCATTGCAGTGCAAAGTTGGTTATTCTTGTTCTTTGTCACTGTTTTTTTCTACATCATACATGATGCTGTCATTCGTCATGAAGAAAAATTTTTAACGGAACTATTTGGTACACCCTACTTACGCTACTGCCAATTAGTGCCTCGTCTTCTACCACGCTTAGCTCCCGCAGTCGCACGAGGACAGCTTAATGAGGTTAACCCGAGCACAGCACATTTTCGCTTTTCCTGGAAATTGGCCATGCAGAACAGAGCCTATGATGCGTATGCTGCCTTTATTGCTCTGGTTGGTTTCTTGGCTTTAGCTGCTTATGTGTGGCAATTCATAATGATTCAGATGGCATAACAAAAAAAATGTCCAATCATCTTGCTCAGGAAACCAGTCCTTATCTCAAGCAACATGCGGACAATCCAGTTGACTGGTATCCCTGGGATCAACTGGCTTTAGAAAAAGCATGCAACGAAAACAAACCCATCTTGCTTTCTATCGGCTACTCCGCTTGTCACTGGTGCCATGTAATGGCGCAAGAATCATTTGCCGATGAACAAACTGCGCAAATTATGAATGAGCATTTTATCAATATCAAAGTTGATCGCGAAGAGCGTCCCGATCTCGATAAAATTTACCAAACGGCTTACCAATTATTGAATCAGCAAGGGGGCGGCTGGCCCTTAACGGTATTTTTAAGTCCTCATGATTTAACCCCTTTTTATGCTGGAACTTATTTCCCAAAAACACCGCGCTATGGCATGTCTTCCTTTAAACAAATTTTATTGACAGTGCAACAAGCATTTGAAGATCAATCTGCGGCGATTAAGGTGCAAAATCAACGTTTGCGTGAATCGTTAAATACGCTTTATGCCAGTACAGCGCAGGCAGAAACATTAAGTGATGCACCGCTGAAAGCATTACTAGTCACACTGGTCGATGACTATGACCCAAATTACGGCGGTTTTGGCAGTGCGCCAAAATTTCCTAACAGCAGTTACTTACAGTGCTTATTGCAGCATGCGGATGACAATCCACAATACTTACACATACTGGAATTTACTTTAAAAAAAATGGCGGCCAGCGGTATTTATGATCAACTCAGTGGTGGCTTTTACCGTTATAGTGTTGATGAGCAGTGGATGATCCCCCATTTCGAAAAAATGCTCTATGACAATGCCACACTACTGGCTTTATATGCACAAACTTATGCAAAGACACAAGATGTTTTTTATAAAAAAATTGGCATTGAATTGGCAAATTGGATCATCAAAGATATGCAAGCGCCCAGTGGTGGTTATTTTACCAGTATCGATGCCGACTCAGAACATCAGGAAGGCAAATATTATGTGTGGAAGCATCAACAGATAAAGCGGGCATTAGATGATCAAGAATATCAATTATTCAATGCTTATTATGGTTTAGATCAAGTCGAAAATTTCGAAGGATCTTGGCATTTACATCAAGTTGAAAGTTTTGATACGGTCTGTCAGAAATTATCACTTTCCTTAAGCGACGGTGAAAAATTATTACAACACGCCAAACAAAAGTTACTGGCACTTCGTCAACAACGTATTGCACCTCAGCGCGATGAAAAGATATTAACCGCTTGGAATGGTTTAATGATCAAGGCGATGACTCTGGCTGGCTTTCACTTACAACAAGCTGAATTTATAAAATCAGCACAAGCCGCACTTGAGTTTATACAGACACACACATGGGAAAATAAACGTTTAATGGCTTGCCACAAAGATGGCCGCGCTCGTTTCAACGCTTACTTAGATGATTATGCCTTTTTACTTGATGCGGTGATGACACTTTTGCAAGTGCAAGGGAAAAATGAATATTTATCCTTCGCTAAAGACTTAGCAAGCAGTTTAGTTGAATATTTTTATGATGAAAACAAGGGTGGATTTTTCTTTACCGCCAGTGATCACGAACCACTCATCCTGCGACCGAAACAATTCAGCGATGACTCGATCCCTTGTGGCAATGCGATCGCTATTTCAGCGCTGAATAAACTTGGACAAATACTTGGTGATGATGATTATTTGCAAATTGCCGAAAATAGTTTAAAAGCGGCATGGCCCGTGATGAATCAATATCCTTCAGCACACAGTGCCATGATTAACGCATTAGATGAAATATTAACAATAAAACGCTAGGGCGTGTCGTCAATTTTACTCATGCGCTATTTAGCGCAAAAACTACGATGAACCGATCCCTGCTGCACGTAAATCTTTTTCTGTGATGTCACTAGATTTACAGCAGCCTAATAATAGACCATCAACAGCAACCGCGGGTAAGCGAGTTATACCATACAATTTAGCCTTTTCGCGACACTCATTGGTACTACAACCCTTGTTAAGATCATAGACTTTAACATCGCAAGCATCACAAGCAATTGAATTTACAAGTTTTACGACAGGTTCACATACTGGGCAACCAGCCGTGAAAACTTCAATATTTTTTTTAGTCATAATATTCCTCTCTTTAATAGTTGATAATAAAATTTAATTATTTACTCTCATTATCAGTATACAATCTATTGTTGGGTATAGAGGTCAAGGATTTTTTTACATTAATCTCAGTAAAGTTCAATATACAAAGAACATGCTATAACTAATTGATATTAAACACTATATCAATCTGGAGTAACTTCCATTAAGTTCTATTAATAAGGAGTCAAAGGAACTGTTAATCTCTTTGTCGGCAGTAGATTAGATCTGTAAAGCTATTTGACCAGTCCCTAAAATACTAATTTACCGGGTGGGATGGTTCATAACAGTAGAACCCAGCGACAGACCCTGACTTTTTGTAAGACTCATGCTACATGAAACAACAAGAGCTTCGTGAGCTGCTTCGATTCGCAGGGTCATCTTCCTGGCTATGTGACAGCACGTCCTTGGAATCACCATCTTCTGCTACTGCAGCAACAATAGCAGGATTATGAAACATGCTGGAACGATTATGGCTGAATGAAAGTGCTTCCATCGATTCTTTCAGAGTAGAAAAATCGGCTTGTTCACCTTGATGCGTTTGTGAAGAAGTGGTGGCATGCTGTATTTCTGTCATGATTTGACTTAAGAGACTCTTTACATGTTGTGGTATTTCATCTGCAGAAAACCCTTGTGGATGGTCTTCGAGAAAGGCAACCAAATCACGCAATAAAACTTCATCTACATATTCCTGTGCATTACCATAGTTCATTGCGTAATTTGTTTGGAGTTTTTTAACAAGTGTCTTAAAAATATTTATGGCGCCAGTACTTAAGAAGCCACCAGCACCAATAATAGAGAGAATGGTGAATAGTGCTGTCCAAGGAGCTTCGCTGGACTCTCCAGTGCGTGCAACTAACCAAGGGATAATGTGTAGTTCATGTAGTAATGATGCAGGTGGAAAAGATAGGAATCCAAAAG
>JAZGGN010000150.1:0-2212 GCA_036480475.1 Gammaproteobacteria bacterium | reverse complement strand
TCAGCGCGATCAGTGCCCCTACAAATTTGAGGTTCAATTGCTTTGACTTCAGCCATGACACTGGCAACACTTTCTTGATAACGTGCATAAGGCGTACATTCACCACGCCCGGTAAAATTATCTTGATTAATTTCAACAACGACAACTTCGGCGTGTTGACGTGTGCCACGAGAAATCGTAAACGCCCGTTGCAAGTGCCACTTTTCTGTATAAACTTTCAACGATATATTTTTCATAGTTAGCTTTTAGGCACGCCCTAATCCCTCTACAATCGCATCTACCCCAGTTCTCACCGGATCAACACAAGGTAAATTATACTTTTGTTCACACGCCTGCAAATATTGCTGCGCTGTTGCCTCATCCAGTGCAGCCGTATTGATCGCGATCCCAGCAAAAAAAGGATCTTTAACCGTCAATCGTGCTGCCTCAAGATAAGTCTGCAAACATTGTTCAATGCTGGGAATAGGCTGATGTTCTAATTTACGAATCGTTTTTCGTTGCGCTTCATGGCATAAGACCAATGCATTGGCTTGCGCACCATGGAGTAAGCCTAAACTCACCCCCGCATAGGAAGGATGAAATAACGATCCCTGACCTTCAATGATATCCCAATGATCAGCATGATTGGCTGGGGCTAAGGCTTCAATCGCACCAGAAATAAAATCAGCAATAACGGCATCTACAGAAATACCGCTCCCACTGATTAAAATACCGGTTTGTCCTGTGGCACGAAAATCAACATCGGCGCCGCGATCCTGCAAAGCTTGCGCAATTGCCAATGCGGTATACATTTTACCAACCGTACAATCCGTACCTACCGTCAATAAACGCTTTCCCGACCGTGGCGCACCGGTGGCGACTAAAAACGGTTGCGTCGGATAGCGTATATCCAATAATTTCCGTTGATATTTTTCTGCCATTTGCACCAACATCTCAATTTCATTCAAACGCTGGTGCAAACCACTAGCCACATCTAAGCCACTTTGCAGTGCTTGTTGGATCGCAGGGAACCATTCTTCTTCAATTACACCACTGCGATTTGCAATACCGATAATTAAAGTTTTAGCACCAGCTGCTTTCGCTTGTTGAAAACCAAGCGCTTGCAATCCTAAAGTCACTTGGCAACCAGGCATTCGATATTCACCAACACATTTTTTTTTTGCACCAGTAAGCAACACCACGCGCAGTTTTTACCGCAAATGGATCAGTCTCTGCGCCAAGAAATAACAAATAAGGAGAATTTAACTCAATCATGGTTAACACCAAAGCAATAAAGAGTACCATATCTCTGCACCAAACACAGCCTGTGAACTCGCAGAAATTTATTGTTGCATCGTACTAGCGAATGGTATTAGAATGTTTAGTCGCACGTTATTTAAAAGCTTTATTTCCCGTACGTTTTTACCAAAGTTTTTTACTGTATATATTTGCTGTTTTTCTAAGATGGCCTTTATCAGTTTTAAGAATCCTGGTGGAAATTAATATTAGACTTCTCAAAAATTGAGTATTTTGTTTGGCAACAATACACATTATGAGCAAGCAACGGTGTTATGCGCTCAAATAAGTAGCACGATAGATAATGTATTGCAGCCATTGAACAAAAGACAAAAATTTTTAGGAGGTCTTTAACTCATATGGAGGTGTATTATGCATATTATCCTTACCTTAGGGGATCAATTATCCGGAAGTAAGTCTTTAACAAACCAACAGGTCGCTGTCACTCTACAAGCTTACTGGCAGCATATCAGGGCGGACTTGGAAACAAAGATTATTCTAAGCGGTGGAAAAATAAACGATAAAGTAACCAACGCGGCACTCATGGAAGACATTGTTAGACATCCTAAAAAATATAATATTAATGCCAAGCGTATTCCCAAATGCGATTTGATTTTAGAGGAAAAATCGACCAATATTTGTGGCAATATTCTTCATGCTGTCAATAAAATACGTAAGCACATCGATACAATCAAGCAGATCTCTATTATTACGATTGATAGCTATTTATCACAAGTCGCAAAAACATTCGGGATTGTTTCTTCAGTTTATAATGATTCAGCACCTGATGAGGGCGCACAGAAATACGAATTCCCAATCTACAAAATCATTGCCTGCAATACTTTAGAAGAATATGCAGAAACACAACAAGTCGCTAATGATGTCTATTATACGGATAAATTCTTAGCAGAATGTAAAAATACAATGATCAATCCAA
>JAZGGN010000149.1:0-5187 GCA_036480475.1 Gammaproteobacteria bacterium | reverse complement strand
GAAGAAATAGGGATGGAAACGCCTACCGAAACACTAGATGAAGAAATATGGCCAACCGCATGGGAAGAAGCGCAGATTATAACAGAACCAGGTGATCATCTTGCCGCACCAACCACAAGCGCCAGTTTTTTTAACCCTCAGATCAGTGTCGTGTTGGATGGTCAAGTCACCGCTTATGCCCACATTCCAAATGAATTGCAATTACCAGGCTTTCTCATCGGTGAAGAAACACGTTTATTCCCACAAGGCGCTTCTATCAATGGCTCTGAAATCAATTTACAAGGCATTGTTGACGATTGGCTTTTTGCTAGTGTCACTATCCACATAGAATCGCATGACAATCGCATTGAATTTGAGTTATGAAGAAGCTTACATAGAATCGCTCTCACTCCCCTCAGGTCTTGATGTCACTGCTGGGCGTTATCTTATAGATGCGGGTTACCTAAATCCTATCCATCAACATGAATGGGATTTTGTTGATGCACCGCTAGTTTATCTCGCTTTTTTTAATCGCCAATACATCGATGATGGTCTGCGTGTACGTTGGTTAGCCCCCACTGATTTCTATTTACTAACTGGCTACGTGGTTCCCTTTTCCCAGCAGGGGTAAGTGATAGTTTCATTGGCGCTTACAATGCCTTCATCCGCACAGGCACCGATGTCGGCGTCAGTCACAGTTGGCGTTTCGGCACATCGTTTGTACAAACGCGACCTAAAAGACGCCCCAGCCCTGCCCCCGATTTAAACGGTGGTCATGCTGATGGCTTAATGTCACTCTTTGATGGTGATAGTAACACTTATGGCGTTGACTTCATTTGGAAATGGGCGCCGAATGGCAATGCTTATCGCAATTACGCCACACTACAAGCTGAATATTTTTACCGTTTTGAACGAGGGAAAGTTGCCATCAGTGATGCTCTACAAAACATCAGTACTTACACGGGGCGCCAGCAAGGTTGGTATGCCCAAACCATTTACCAATTTATGCCACGTTGGCGGGTTAGTTTACGCTATGCAACCGTGGCGACAATGCCCCTGTATTGCAAGAAGCGGGGTTAATTTCTAATCTAAAGTACTTAAGTCGCAGTAGTGCAATGATCGATTACACCCACAGCGAATCTAGTCGCTTTCGCTTACAATACAATTACGATCGAACTTTGCCACGAGTTAATCATCAAGTAACATTACAGTATATTGTTAGTTTTGGTGCTCATACCGCACATGAATTTTAAACCTAAAAAAGCAGTTTCTGCCACACTACCAACACTGGAATGCAGCTACATGTTAACTGGCCACCAGTCCGGCCAAATATGCGGCCATAAGCAGACTGTTATTTACCTTAACTATATGATATAATATAAAATATGAGTGATAAAGAAACGGACAAAAAAGCGGACATTTTAGCGGCAGATCGAGGTGAATCGCTAGATCTGATGGAACCACTGCTGGTAGGCGAAACCTCAAAGCACCGCGCAGCGTTAACGGACTTAACCGTCGAATTGGCTGCGCGTGCGGCGGGTTTCCGACGGAGCTTACCTACTGGCATTATCAAGGCACTCACAGATCTTGTCCGAGAAATGAACTGCTATTACAGCAATCTGATTGAGGGGCACGATACGCACCCGGTAGATATCGAGCGCGCATTAAAAAACGACTATAGTGATAATCCTGAAAAACGTAGTCTTCAACTTGAAGCCAAAGCCCATATCATGGTCCAAACATGGATCGATGAAGGCGGCCTAAAAGGCCGCCCTGCCACCATAGCAGGACTGTGTGAAATCCACCGCCGCTTTAGTGAATTACTGCCACCCGAACTGCTCTGGATGACAGATCCCAAGACGGGTGAACAGATCAAGATTATTCCTGGTGCCCTACGTAAGCGCGATGTAAAAGTTGGGCGTCATGTTGCGATCAGTCCTGGCGCTTTACCCCGCTTTCTTGAGCGTTTTGAAGCTGTGTATAGCAAGCTCGGCAAAACCAACGCAGTGCTCGCCACTGCCGCGGCGCACCACCGCCTACTGTGGATCCACCCATTCTTAGATGGAAATGGACGCGTTGCACGACTGATGTCTTACGCCATGCTGGATGAGACGCTTGATACTGGCGGGATCTGGTCAATCGCTCGTGGTCTTGCTCGCAATGAGCAGTCCTACAAGAGTCATCTAGCTGCTTGCGATCTAAAACGGCGCAACGATCTCGATGGTCGGGGACCGCTAAGTGAAGAAGCGCTGGCAAAGTTCACCCACTTTTTCCTGACGACCTGTATTGACCAAATCAACTTCATGGAAGGGCTGGTTCAACCGGATCGACTGCGTGATCGCATCCTCATTTGGACTGAGGAAGAAATTCGTGCGGGTACTCTCCCACTCAAAGCAAACCTCGTTTTGGAAGCTGTGTTGTACCGCGGCGAACTGCCGCGTGGCAAAGTCGCACAGATCCTCGGCACAAGCGAACGCCAAACACGTCGTATCACCGCAGCCCTGATCAAACATGACGTGCTTATTTCAGAAAATAGGCACGCACCACTGCGTCTGACGTTCCCAGCAAAGCTCACCTCGCGCTGGATGCCGGGGCTGTTTCCAGAGAAAACTATCTAAGCTCAATTTTATTGCAAAAGATATATAGCAAAATTTGCTATATAGTAGTTTTTGCTATATACTATCTATAAATGGCTTGGAAAATTATAATTCAACCGAAAGTTGGCAAGCAACTTAGAAAACTACCGGAACGTGTTTCCTTGGTTACTAATCTTTTGTGCGCGGACTTAGCTGATAAAGGCGCTTATCCTAGGAAACAGTGGTCAAATTATGGAAAGCTACATGGGAAGAAAGGGGTTGATGAAAGACACTGCCATCTAAATAAAGGTCATCCTACTTATGTGGCTTGTTGGAGAATACTTAATAAACAAAAACGCATGATAGAGGTATACTATGTCGGCACACACGAAAAAGCGCCCTACTAGCCATAAAACTTCAAGCACAAAGAAGCACCTTATTAACCGTAAGGCTTCAAGCATGAAAAAGCATCCTAAGAAAATTGTCAACGTGCCAGTTAAGGGTAAAGTAGTCAAAGTTCCACTGGCAGTTTACAAAGCAATAGAACTCGATATTAAACGCAAAACCTCAAAAAAGATTTATGAAAAAGAGTTATTGTCACCCGAAGACGTATTTTTAAATTTACAAGAAAAATATACTAAGGCAGGTGCCTATTTAAAAGGCCTTCGTTACCGTGAAGGGCTCACGCAAATAGAATTTGCAAATACCATTGAAGTAACTCAAGGTGATCTTTCAAAAATGGAAAATGGTAAGCGAAACATTAGTAAGAAATTGGCACAAAAAATAGGGAAGCTGTATCGCTTTAATTATCAGCGATTACTATAGTCAGTAGTAATCATCCTTACCTAAATACGGGGAGATGAGCAATCACATTACAATTGCCGCAAGTGATTTAAAAACGCTTGTGTCCCAATTTCACCAACCAAGCGCGCCGCTTTATTTTCCTGGCCATTGATATTGAAAAATAAAATCGCTGGTGGTGCATACACACTAAAATATTTTTGTAATTCTTTATCGATCATATCATTCTTAGTGACGTCCGCCTGTAAAACCACAAAATCTGACAGTGCTTGATGCACCAGTGGATCAGCAAAAGTAGTCCGTTTCATTTTAACACAAGAGGCACACCAATCGGCGTAAAAATCGAGCATGACGGGTTGACCTGTTTGTTGCGCCAGTGCCAGTTCATCTTGAACCTCGTCAAGACTTTTAACCAACTTAAATAAGCCATTTACCTTCTGTGATGATCCCGGCGCTAACATGCCTTGTGGCTGTCCATTCAAAGAGAGGTTCGCGAGTGGACGCAAAGGATCTTGATTGCCTAAGCTCGCGCCGACCAATAATAAAATACTGTAAGCGAATAATAAGCAACCCAATCCTTTCCATAAGCGTGGCCACCCACCTTGTGGTGCCGCTTCCAGCGCGCCCAAATAAATAGCTGAAACCATCGCCAATGCAGCCCACAAAACCAAGACAACCTCACCAGGAATAACGCGCTCTAATAGCCATATGGCGAGGCCAAGTAACAACACTCCAAAAACAGCACTGACTGTCTTCATCCATGCGCCCGCTTTTGGTAATAAATGCCCTCCCAATGCGGCAACCAGCATTAAAGGGATCCCCATCCCCAGTGCCAAACTGAATAACGCCAGTCCGCCTAAAACAGCATCGCCCGTCTGACCAATATAAGCCAGTGCGCCGACAAGGGGCACCGTCACACAAGGTGAAACAATTAATGCCGATAAAACACCTAAAATTAAACACCCTAAATAAGTGCCACTTTTTTGATGCTGACTCCATGCCGCAATGCGTGTTTCCAATTTTGCCGGTAAGCGCAATTCATAAAAGCCAAACATCGATAACGATAATAAAACAAAAAAACTGCTGAGCGTGATGATCACCCATGGCTTTTGAAAGGCGGCTTGTAAACCTTGACCTGCAAAGCCCGCAATCACCCCCAATAAAGCATAGGTAACCGCCATACCTAACACATAAACCAGCGACAACATAAACGCATGACGCCGGGTAATATGATGTCCTTGACCAATAATAATGCCCGCTAAAATAGGCACCATCGGTAAAACGCAGGGCGTGAACGTCAATAAAATGCCGAACCCTAAAAAGGCAAGCAAAATCAACCATAAACTATTATCAAAAAAGAGTTGCGCGATGTCTTCATACGCTGCGGTCGCAGTGCTCATTGAAGATCCGATACCACTGGAATCAATAAAACTAAGACGACTCTGACCACCATCTATACCCGACTCAATAAGAAGAACACTCGTCATCGGTGGGTAGCAATAGCCACTGTCTGCACACCCTTGATAATCAACATCAATCAGCAAACGATCATTGTCGCGTTGCACAATCGGTACCGAGAGTGTGACTGGTGCATAATGAACGAAATATTTTCCTAAAACTTCATCCTCTTTCGGGATCCCTGGCGATAATTCAAATTTGCCGAGCTGCCCGCCTTCGCGCACCTTAAAAGCAAACTTATCATCGTAAAGATAGAGATTGGGTGGTAACTGCCAATGCACCAATAAAGTATTTTGATCCGTGCTTAATTCTGCCGTCAAAATAAAGGCTTCTTCCGGCGGTAGTATTTCGGTGACGACTTCATCACTTTGCG
>JAZGGN010000148.1:0-2297 GCA_036480475.1 Gammaproteobacteria bacterium | reverse complement strand
CTTATAGCCAAAATTTGTTGTAATGACTGCGCGCTCAGATCGTGCTTGTTGAAGAGCGTCGCCAAACTATCGCCAGGTTGAACAGTGATCTTATGCCATGGAGGCGCTGTTTTTTGACTACTTGTGCTGTCTTGTAATGGCGGTAAATCTACGAATCGTGTTTGTGGGTTTTGATCAGAGAATAAGCGCCATAAAACGAGCAGCACAAGGATGAGTAATGTCAGCCATAACATGGTTGTCATGATTTTGTAGTCTGCTTTTTGCGGTGGCAGACGAAAGCTGAGCCGTTGTTGATAAATCATGTGTAAAGTGTGGTTTAACTTAAAAAAGCAAAGAGACGCATTATCGGGATCAAAGAATCGTGCGAGTTGCCTCAGATCTGTCCCGCTGTGTTGTTCGGGGAAAATCCGCATTTTGAAGTATAACGGGTATATAGGTCAAATCTTTTATGATAAATAATTTAGGAACAATAACGCGAGGCACAGAGGCCGTCTACCTTAAAGAAGAATTGGCGCAACGTTTGGTCAGTGGTAAGCCATTGCGAGTCAAAGCTGGTTTTGATCCCACTGCGGCCGATATTCACTTAGGTCATACCGTGTTGATCACAAAGATGAAGCAATTGCAAGATTTAGGTCATCAAGTTATTTTTTTGATCGGTGATTTCACAGCAATGATTGGTGATCCCAGTGGTCGAGATGTGATGCGCAAGCCATTGAGTCGTGAACAAATTGATGTCAATGCCAAAACCTATGCTGAGCAAGTATTCAAGATTCTAGATCGAGAAAAGACTGAAATTCGTTATAACTCGGAGTGGATGAGTCAACAATCGGCGGCTGATTTAGTTAAATTAGCGTCTACCTGCACTGTGGCGCGGATGTTAGAGCGCGATGATTTCAGTAAGCGCTATAATTCTGGACAACCGATTGCCATCCATGAATTCCTCTACCCGTTAATGCAAGGCTATGATTCTGTGGCCTTGCAAGCTGATATGGAATTGGGTGGCACAGATCAAACCTTTAACCTACTCGTTGGACGGGAATTACAAAAGCATTTTGGTCAGCCGCCGCAAGTTGTGATGACCATGCCTCTAATAGAAGGTTTAGATGGTGTTAAAAAAATGTCTAAATCTTTAGGTAACTACATAAGCATTGATGAATCACCTGAGCAAATGTTTGGTAAATTGATGTCAGTCTCTGATGAATTAATGTGGCGTTACATCGATTTGCTCAGTCTGCAGCCAGTAGAAGAGATAAAACAATGGCGTCATGAGGTTGATCAGGGGACCAACCCAAGAGATGTGAAAGTGCGTTTCGCACGGGAAATTGTGGCTCGTTTCCATAGCCAAGCAGCGGCTGAGCAAGCGTATCAAGGCTTTGTCGCACAATTTAAAAAGGGGGAGATCCCAGCGGATATTGCTGAATATGAGTTAACGGCTGCCGACGCGCAAGGGCTCGCCATCGCAAACATCTTGAAAGGCGCACAATTAACAGCGAGTACTTCTGAGGCATTGCGTATGATCCGTGCTGGGGCAGTTAAAATCGACGGTCAAAAAATTATAGATGAAAAATTAATCATTCACACAGAGGATCCCCATATTTATCAAGTGGGTAAGCGCCGTTTTGCCAAGATTAAAATAACTCGGAAAAAGAGTTGACAAAATGGGGTAACAGCGTAGAATGCATCTTCCTTACTCGCAATTGCAATTGTGTGTGGGACGTTCTTTAAGAATTTGGAAATATAGCGAAGATAAACTGTGTGGGCGCTTTGGGCTTGTCGTATAATCAATACAGCAAGCATAAGGTGACCTATTAAATTCCTAGAATTTAAATTAACCAGGTCATAACGATTGTTTAGAGTGAGTTTATTTACTCTGGACGAACTTCTTTATTTGAAGAGTTTGATCCTGGCTCAGATTGAACGCTGGCGGCATGCCTAACACATGCAAGTCGAACGGCAGCATAGTCTAGCTTGCTAGACTGATGGCGAGTGGCGAACGGGTGAGTAACGCGTGGGGATCTGCCCTAAAGTGGGGGACAACTCGAGGAAACTCGAGCTAATACCGCATAAGCTCTACGGAGTAAAGCTGGGGACCTTCGGGCCTGGCGCTTTAGGATGAACCTGCGTCTGATTAGCTAGTTGGTAAGGTAAAGGCTTACCAAGGCGACGATCGGTAGCTGGTCTGAGAGGATGATCAGCCACACTGGGACTGAGACACGGCCCAGACTCCTACGGGAGGCAGCAGTGGGGAATATTGGACAATGGGGGCAACCCTGATCCAGCAATGCCGCGTGTGTGAA
>JAZGGN010000147.1:0-2582 GCA_036480475.1 Gammaproteobacteria bacterium | reverse complement strand
GGGTAAGCAGACATAATATCGTAACGACCCTGTTGACAATGCGGGTGGCAACTGTCTAAATAAATACTCCAGGGCAAGTGTTGCAGTTTATTGAATATTTCGGTGCCGTTTTTTATGTAAGGCAGTTCAATAAGAGTTAACTGTTGCGACATTTTGTCTTAACCTAAATCAAGAAGGGAGTATATTATAGGATGGCTGTGCGAACGATACAATTAAATGATTCGCTTTATAAGTATATGGGCGAGATCAATGCGTCTGAACCTGAAGTCATGGCCAAGTTGCGTGTTACTACCGCAACACTACCTATGGCTAGGATGCAAATTGCGCCCGAGCAAGCACAATTTATGAGTTTGTTGGTCCAATTGCAAGGCGCAGAAAAACTATTAGAGATTGGCACTTTTACGGGCTACAGTGCTTTAGCCATGGCTTTAGCCTTGCCAGAAAATGGTCATTTGATTGCCTGTGATACAAGTGTTGAGTGGACAGATATTGCGCAGAAATATTGGCATGAGGCGGGCGTACATCATAAAATAGAGTTGCGCTTAGGTCCTGCAGTTGATACTTTGAAAGTGTTATTGAATGAGGGATATGGCGAGCGTTTTGATTTCATTTTTATCGATGCAGATAAGGCAAACTACCCTCATTACTATGAATTATCGTTGCAATTACTGCGCTCTGGCGGCTTAATCGCGATAGATAATGTGTTTTTGCAAGGCCAAGTTACAGATCAAGGGGCAAGTGGTCAACGCGTGATTGCGATACGCAATTTGAATTTGCAGATAAAACAAGATAATAGAATAAATTACAGTGTGGTGCCCATCGGTGATGGTTTGACTTTAGTGAGGAAAAAATAGGAGTATCGTTATGGAAGATAAAAATATTGTAAATCCCATGGGAACGGATGGGTTTGAATTTCTTGAATTTTCATCCGCCGATCCAGATTATTTGGCACAAAGTTTTGAACATTTAGGGTTTGAACTTTGCGCAGTACATCGCAGCAAAAAAGTGAGTTTATATCGTCAAGGTGACATCAATTTTCTGCTGAATGCGGAAGATGCTTGTCAGGCAGAACAGCATGCCAATAAACATGGTACGGCGGCTTGTGCGATGGGATTTAGAGTTAAAGATGCGGATGTTGCTTATGTGCGGGCACTAAAGTTGGGTGCTGAACCACACAAAAGTGCAATTAATAGTGGCGAATTAAAGATCCCTGCGATTAAAGGCATTGGTGGTAGTGTTATTTATTTTGTTGATCGTTATCAAGATGAAACGATTTATGATACGGATTTTGTTGCGGTTGACGGTGCAGACAAACGTGTGGTTGGTGCGGGCCTGAAAGTTATTGACCATTTAACGCATAATGTGCAGCGTGGACATATGGATGCTTGGGCTGAGTATTATGAAAAGCTTTTTAACTTCCGTCAAATTCGATTTTTTGACATCAAAGGTCAAAAAACGGGTTTGATCAGCCGTGCAATGGGTAGTCCGTGTGGGAAAATTAAGATCCCTTTGAATGAAGCCACGGACGATAAGTCTCAGATTGAAGAATTCCTTGATGAATTCCATGGCGAAGGTATTCAGCATATTGCCTTGAGCACCGATGATATTTATGAAACGGTTGAGGATCTAAGGCAACGTCAAATTGGCTTTTTGAAGGTGCCAGCGACTTATTATGAAACAGTCGATGCTAGGATCCCCTGGCAGCAGGAAGATATCCCACGATTACAAAAAAATGCCATCATTATTGACGGTGGTAAGAACAAAGATGAAGGCTTATTATTACAAATATTTACTAAAAACATGTTTGGTCCTGAATTTTTTGAAATCATTCAACGTAAAGGCAATGATGGTTTTGGTGAAGGTAATTTCCAAGCTTTGTTTGAAGCAATTGAGCGCGATCAAATTAAGCGAGGTGTGTTATGAGGCATAAGCTATGAAGTTGGCAACTTTAAGATCTGATAGCCGTGATGGTTTGCTCTGTGTGGTGAATACCGCTTTGACGAAAGCAGTGAAAGCAGATCATATTGCATTGAATTTGCAATCTGCTTTAGATCAATGGTCAGAATGTCAACCGCAATTGGCTGAGTTAGCGGCGCAACTCAATGAAGGACAGTGTGCACAAGCCTTTGATTTCGATGCCACTAAAGTTGCAGCCCCGTTGCCACGTGCTTATCAATGGATCGATGGTAGTGCTTATGTGAACCATATAGAATTGGTACGCAAAGCACGTGGCGCTGAAATGCCGCAAGAATTTTGGGTGGATCCGTTAATGTATCAAGGCGGCTCAGATCACATGATCGGCGCGCAGGATCCGATTGAAGTGGGCAGTGAAGCCGATGGCATTGATTTTGAAGCGGAGATTGCGGTGGTTACCGACGATGTGCCGATGGGGATCAAGGTGGATCAAGCGGGCAAGCATATCCAATTGGTGATTATCCTCAATGATGTTTCCCTGCGTAATTTAATTTCAAAAGAGATCGCAAAGGGCTTTGGTTTTTTCAACAGCAAACCGGCGACTGCTTTTTCGCCGGTGGTGGTGACCGTGGATGAATTAGGTCATGATTGGGATGGTAAAAAGTTAA
>JAZGGN010000146.1:0-2919 GCA_036480475.1 Gammaproteobacteria bacterium | reverse complement strand
GATTATCCAAGCGATGGTAATCATAAGCTTGCACAATCTCAAAGCCATTGGCAAGATACAAGTGAACAGCATTTTCATTATCTGCCTCAACATCCAAGCCAACTTTTTGACCGGCGTTAGATAATATATCCACAGTCTGTTGCAATACCTGAGCGCCATAACCTTTGCGGCGTGCTTCTTGCATGATACAGAACTCATGAATTAAAATGCGGTCATCATCAAAGCGCGTATGAATTTTACCAACACAACGATCGTCAACGTAAGCGAGCCATGCTTTGCGGTTTTTTGCTGGAATGATTTCTTGAAAACGTTTTTGCATGGTTTCAAACTTAGTTGAAAAACTGACATTGTCTATTCTAGCCAATAGATCAACATCATCTAGTGTTGCGCGACGCAACGTTATTTCATATTGTTCAGGTGTTTTTTTTCTGAGTTTTGGGCTATATCCCATATAATATTCAGTACGAAAATGTTTTGCGCCCCATGAAGTGATGCATTGCTTAGTAATATCATTGCCTCGTGGGCAGGGAAACAAAAAATAACTCACTGGTGTGAAGGGTAAAATTCGGCTTTTCACCATATTATAAAGCGCTTTGAAAATGCCTTTTTGACGATAATCAGGGTGTATACAGGCAGAGATTTCAATTTCTCTTTGTGCAAATAAAAAACCAGTAAGATAGCCAATCAGGCGATCATCGCGATAAAAAAATAAATCATTGGCGATTTCGCGTTCTTCTTTAATAATGTTCCAATAGATTTTGGGTATGGTTTTATCTTCGGCAATACAGCTTTGTACTAATTCTCTTAATGCTGCGGTGAGTTGTGGATCGACGCCATTGTGTATCTTTAACATCGTTCATTCACTGCTTTTATTAGTCTTATAGGTAAGTGCGCGATAACCGATATCATCACGATAATATATGTCTTGCCAACTGATTTTTTTAACTGAATCGTAAGCGTGTCGTTGGGCAGCACTGAAACTATCCCCTAAAGCCGTGACTGCTAATACCCGACCACCATCTGTAACGATATCCGCATCATGTTGCGCTGTGCCGGCATGAAAAATTTTAATATTCTCAGTCGTTTGTGATAAACCTTGAATGGCTTGTCCTTTATGATAGGCTTGTGGATACCCTTTGCTGGCGAGCACGACCGCTAAAGCGGGACGCTTATCCCATTCAATCTCAATATGATTCAATTCTTTCTGACACCCTGCTAGGCATAATGCCACTAAATCAGATTTTAAACGCATTAACAGCGGTTGTGTTTCTGGATCGCCTAAACGACAATTAAATTCTAATACTTTAGGATCGCCTTGAGCAGTGATCATCAGTCCTGCATATAAAAATCCAGTGTAAGGGGTGCCAGCCGCTTTCATGCCAGCCATGGTTGGCTGTATGACTTCGTTCATAATGCGTTGTTCTAATGCCGGTCCGATTATGGGTGCTGGGGAATATGCGCCCATCCCCCCCGTATTTGGTCCTTTATCGCCATTATCTCTGGCTTTATGATCTTGTGAGGTTGCCAGCGCCACCACATTTTCGCCATCGCAAAGGACAATAAAACTGACTTCCTCCCCCGCTAAAAATTCTTCAATGAGAATGCGTTCGCTGGCTTGGCCAAATGTTTTTTCTGTCAATAAGGTTTTGATCGCGCTTTGAGCTTGTGCGGGTGTGTGTGCAATAATAACGCCCTTGCCAGCCGCCAAGCCATCAGCTTTGATGACGATAGGCAGTGTTTGTTGCGCCAGATAATCCAGTGCAGGCTGTGTTTGCGTAAAACTGGCATAAGCGGCGGTAGGAATATTGTGCTGGACCATAAAGTCTTTACTGAAGGTTTTGCTGGCTTCAAGTTGTGCAGCTTGTTGACTCGGCCCAAAGCATAGTAAATTTTCAGCTTGGAATTGATCAACAATGCCCGCAGCTAAAGGTGTTTCTGGACCAACAATTGTTAAATCAATTTTTTGTTGTAAAGCAAATGTTTTAAGGGCACTAATGTCTAAAGCATCGATAGGGATGTTTTTAACTTTATCTTCTAAGGCTGTGCCCGCATTACCTGGCGCTACAAATACTTTTTTAACGAGGGATGATTGTGCAGCTTTCCAAGCTAAAGCATGTTCGCGGCCACCATTGCCAATAATTAATATGTTCATAAGTAACTCGGATTAAGAAGTCTCTCTTTAATGATGAAAGTAGCGCACACCCGTAAACCCCATGACGATCCCGGCTTTATTGGCAGCGGCAATCACTTCTTTATCGCGCATCGAACCACCAGGTTGGATGATTGCACAAACGCCGGCTTGAATTGCCAATTCAACCCCATCTGCAAAGGGAAAAAAAGCATCTGAAGCCATCACGCAGCCATGCAAATCAATTTTATTATTCTGCGCTTTCATGTTGGCAATACGGACACTGTCAACACGACTGGTTTGGCCACCGCCGATACTAATAGTGCTTTCATTGTTAGCATATACGATAGCATTAGAGCGTACAAATTTCACTACTTTGTTGGCAAATAATAGATCGGTTAATTGCTGTTGTGTGGGTTGCTGCTCAGTGACTATTTTTAAATCACTTGCGCTGATCTCATGGGATTCATATGTTTGCAGTAACATGCCACCATGAATACGCTTGCAATCGTATTCATCCGAGGCTTGTTGTGACCAATGTCCACAGCTTAATATGCGGATATTGGGTTTTTGTTTTAATATCGACTGTGCTTCAGTACTGATTTCAGGGGCAATGATCACTTCAACGAATTGTTTATCTAAAATTGCCTGTGCTGTTTCCTCGTCGAGATTTTGATTAAAGGCAATCACACCACCAAAACTTGCGCTTGGATCGGTCGTAAATGCGTTGGCATAAGCGCTTAATAAAGTATCGCCGATGGCAACGCCACAAGGATCTGCATGTTTCACGA
>JAZGGN010000145.1:0-7697 GCA_036480475.1 Gammaproteobacteria bacterium | reverse complement strand
TATTACACTCTGGGGATCGAACTAATATTGTCACCGGCATAATATTTGCTCCTTTTTATGCAAAAAGAGCATTTTGACATAAATAGAACTATTTTAAAACACTACCAAAATTAAGATAACATTAGGTGGTACAGATATCTTTCCAGTAGACTGACAAAATATGCTTATATTGCATGAGTTTAAGATTTATTTAGGAAATTAGAGCAATGATTTAGGCTATCCTAGAAAAGGCAGTTGTAGACAGATAAGTCATTACATGAATTGCTGGTTGTTAACTGCTTTTTCTAGGATAATCATTTAGTTGGCTAATTTCAGGGGGTAAATCACTTTGATTAGGCCGACTTTTTATGGCAGTCTTGAATAATCTCTAAACTCAATAACCATAGATATTGGTGTAAGATAATGAATCAGACTAAAACAAATTATTTTATTTTAACGGGTGCAATGGGCGCTGGTAAATCGACGATACTTAAACAGCTCAGAGCGCTTGGGGTGAGGGCAATAGATGAGCCTGCTCGGCAGATACTGGCAGAGCAAAGAAGTATTGGCAGTGAGGGGGTTCCAGATAGAGATCAAAAGTTATTTAACGAACTATTGTTATCACGATCAATTGCTCAATTTCAGAAAATGCAAGATTATCAGCGCCCCGTTATTTTCGACAGAGGGATCCCTGGTAATATTGGTTACGCCTCATTATTTGGTCTGAGTATTCAAGCAGCCAAGGTGGCTGCTGATAAATATCGATATAATAATTTAGTTTTTTTCGCACCTGGCTGGGAAGCTATTTATGAGAATGATGATGAGCGAAAAATGTCTTTTGAACAAGCAAATGAATTTGGTAATAACATTAAAACTATTTATGAAGCGTTAGGCTATAACGTTGTTGATGTTCCATTTGACCCGCCTTTAGCGAGGGCTAATTTTATTTTGGAAGCTGTTGAGGATAATATGCCACCTGATTAAACCTATTTTAGGTTAAATACAGAGGATAAGATATTACCTTAACCATATGGTCTCTCGCACTGGAAAATTATGATATTCGAGTGAGTCCAATGTTTCTTTGTCATCTGTATTTTTTACGCATATATTTTTACTGCAGTTTTCTTTTTTATCTTCGATGCGACAACATATGACCGTATATCCCTTTTCTTTAACACTAAATTTATATTCCATATCAATTATACCAGGCTCGTTAACCATTGAAAATTCAGCCCAAACTATAATGCTGTCATAGAGGTCTTCTTCTACGTATAATAGTGCGCTTCTATGGACTGTTTCGCCAGGGTTAAGTGAACTTCCTACGTATAATGATCCACCTGCAACAAGGGTTATTTCTCCTGGCAGCCTATCTTTGAATTGATCACGTTCTAAATTATCAAGATTTTCTTGAAATTCGTCATCTTCAAACCATCTATCTTCATAGATTATTCCCTTGGCAGAAAATACTCCAGGAAAAGTATAGACTTTTCTCTTCCCTGTATTTTCAATACTGATATCGGCTAAAATTGGTGTTCGGCCTTTACGTGATTCTCCAAGCTTAAGTTCAATTTCTGGTGAAATGTGCAGTGTAGAAGCACGCAAGTTTAGATATTGGAAAGTGGACCAACCCCAATAACCCGCGAAGATAATAGCAGCAATGGCAAACAGAGAATAAAATTTTTGTATATTATCAAATATAGGTTTTATAATATACACATATATAAATTTGAAAAATACACATAATATTTCTTTCCAAATAAAAACAATCCATTTTGGTATGGCCATAGTTCACTCCATGTTAAGATTGTCGATGCTTAATCTGTTTAAATTTTTTTACTGATAAAAGCGAGTTCCTTTTCATTTGATGAGGCTGCGCTATATTGGTAGCCATCAATGTTAAATTTTTTCACTTGATTGATATCACTCAGTTGTTGTTCAATAATAAAGCGTGTCATTTGGCCACGTGCCCGTTTTGCCAGTAATCCTATGTTTTGTAATTTTCCCTGGCGTTGTTGCCGAAAAATAATATCAATCATTGGTTTTTTTAAGTTTTGTTGCTGGATGGCTTGACTATATTCCTTGGAAGCTAAATTCAAGATATGAGTCGTGTCATTGCTAATATCTTTATTGAGTAAATTGGTGATCTCGGTAGACCAAAAGTCGTAAAGCTTAGTCCCTTTGCCAGTGGTAATCTTACAACCCATTTCCAGGCGATAAGGTTGAATTAAGTCAAGCGGGCGCAATAACCCATACAATCCAGATAAGATCCGCAGATGATTTTGTGCATAAGCAGCATCTTGTACAGTCAAACTTTTTGTATCTAACATGCGATAAACATCCCCTTGGAATGTCCACAAACAAGGGGAGGCATTGTCTTTGTTATATTCATCGACATTAAAGGTTTGATAACGTTGGGTGTTAAGTTCAGCCAGTTTTGTACTGATGTGTAATTGCGTTGCCAAATCATCTGCATTTAGATTTTTTAAAATATTTACTAAAATAGCAGTTTTTGTGCGTAATCTGGGTTGGGTGGCGCGGTATTTAATATCCGGCGCAGAAAATGCTTGTTTTTTTGCTGGAGAAAGTAGAAATAATAGGCTCATAGCTTCACTATCTTAAATTGTAACTGCTCATCCCCTGCATAAGATGAGACACAGAATCGTCATTACCCGGCTTTGCCCTGACTAATTTGACTCGGGATGATCGGGTAATCCAGGATCGATGCAATAAAAGACTCTAATTATTATGCTTGGTATTATAAAGTGGATAGCAAAAACTAAAAACACCAGTGCTCATGAATATACCGCGCCTGGATTACCCGATCAAGCCGAGTAATGACGGATACAAATAAAGGAATGCATAGTCAGGTATTTTTTTATTACACCATATAAATCAAATACTTGCACGACTTATCTCTCTGTAATGGCCTGTTTTAGTTTTAAATGTAAATAAATATAGCAGATTATGATTGGGTGTTAGGGTAAAGAAATAGCCCGGATGACTAGCTTTTGAGTACAGGTTGTTTTTATACTGTACTATTCTAATAGAAAGCACCCCATAACTGTTGCAATTCTATTGAAAATAATGCTGAATAATATTATAAATCAATGAGTTATATTATATTGCAGCAAAATTTTTAGTTTGTTCTATACTCTAACTGCATTAATTAAAGAATACCATGAATAAATAAGCTATTCATGGCAACGATACGTGCGGATCTAATCTATTTTAAGGAGAAAATTGTGATTAGTTATAACTTAGATGAAAATAATTTATTGTTGTATATACAGCCAAAAGAAACAATGAAAAAAGAAGATTTTAAAACACTATCAAAGGCTGTTGATCCTTTAATTACAAAGAAAGGTGATTTAAAAGGGATTATTATTGAAAGCGAAAGTTTTCCTGGTTTAGAAAGCTTAGGTGATTTGATCGGCCAGTTTAAGTTTGGTAAAAATCAGCATACCATGATTAAGAAAGTTGCTTTAGTCACAGATGCGCAAGTTAAAGATGTTGCAGAAAAACTTGGTTCGCATTTTCTTAAAGCACAAGTAAAACAGTTTCATTCTGGTCAAGTTGAAGGTGCGAAGGACTGGATTGGTCAGTAGCGTCTAAGCCAAACTTGTTTTATGATGGTTGTTCGTATGAGATCTGTGGCTTTTCAGCCGCAGATCTCAATTTTTTTCTGTGATGCGTAAGTCATCACTTGTATCTAATAGATTTTATTGCCGTTGGTAGTTTGTAAAAAACTAGCAATTTCTTTAGCCGCATAAGTAAATATACCATCCGCACCAGCGCGTTTAAAGCTGATTAGTGTTTCCAGCATAAGTTTCTGAAAATCTTGTCCATCTTGCTGACTTAAATTTTGTAGCATACTGTATTCACCACTGACTTGGTAAGCAAAGGTGGGGACTTTAAAAGTTTGTTTAATTTTGGTGATAATGTCTAAATAAGGCATACCAGGCTTCACCATGATGAGATCTGCGCCTTCGTTTAGGTCTAGGGCAACTTCATGGAGTGCTTCTTCACTATTGGCAATATCTTGTTGATAAGAGGCTTTGCTCCCTAGTAAGGGATTTTGTGTTTTTTTAGATAAATTTGCTTGTGAACCGACAGCCTCGCGAAAAGGTCCATAAAAATTTGAGCAATATTTGGCAGCATAGGAAAGGATCATCGTGTTGCTTAAATCATGCTGATCTAAAGCCTGACGGATCGCGCCGATGCGCCCGTCCTGCATATCTGAAGGGGCGATAATATCACAACCTGCTTGTGCTTGGATCAGCGCTTGCTGGCATAAAATTTCTATGGTGGCATCATTGTCGACTTCATTATTGATGATCACGCCGTCGTGGCCGTGGTCGGTATAAGGGTCAAGGGCAACATCACAAATAATACCGATATCTAAATTGGCAGCGCGCAACGCTTTGATGGCATTGCACAATAGATTATTTGGATCCAGTGCCTCGGAGCCTTGTGGATCTTTCAAGGATTGGTCGATCATTGGAAATAAGGCAATGGCCGGAATATTAAGAGCCTGTGCCTGTTTGACTTCTTCGACCAATACATCGATAGATAGGCGGTAAACCCCAGGCATAGTGGTTATCGCTTGCCTTTGTTGTTCACCCTTAACAATGAATAACGGCCAGATGAAATCATTCACCGTAAGAGTATGTTCCCGGACTAGGCGACGTGCCCATGGATGTAAACGTGTGCGTCGCAGGCGGGTTTGTGGGTATTGGCGTAA
Source organism: Gammaproteobacteria bacterium (assembly GCA_036480475.1). Classification (GTDB taxonomy): domain Bacteria; phylum Pseudomonadota; class Gammaproteobacteria; order JAZGGN01; family JAZGGN01; genus JAZGGN01. The sequence goes on along the minus strand of JAZGGN010000145.1, from coordinate 2,977 downwards.
ACTGTTAAGCATGTAAGCTGTCCAAACATTGTTGTGCGCGCTGTTTAAGCTGTTCTTTATTGAGCAATTGTACCAAAGATTTTAATTCAGCACCATGTGGCTTTCCGATGACAGCAACGCGGATGGGCATAAATAAGTGCTTGCCTTTGACTTGGCAATCATGCTTTATGGACTCTAATATTTTTTGGAAGTCTTCTGCACTTAAGTAGCTTTGTGCGTGTTGCTCGATAAGTGTCTGCCACTTAGCGACAACTGTGCTGCTGCTGTCCCATTGCAAAACTTCAAGTGCTTCTTCATTGAGCTTAAATTCCTTATCATCTAAAGGACGATAACGTTCTATCGCATCTTCAAGGATTTCCATATCTGTCACAAATAGTTGCAGTGATTTACTTTGCCACGTTGGATCTTGTGGTAATGTTAAGCCAGCTTGCTGCAGAAAAGGGGTGATGGCTTGCCATAGATCAGGGGCAGGCATTTGTCGCAAGTGCTGAGCATTTACCCATTTTAATCTTTGCCGATCAAAGACAGCCGGCGAAGCATTCAAACCTTCGGCTGAAAAGGCTTGCACCAATTCTGTTAAACTGAGGATATCGCGGCCATCCGGATCAGTCCAACCCAGTAGGGCGATATAGTTTAGTATGGCCTGTGGTAAATAACCTTGCTGTTGAAAGTCATGACAACTCACGGCTGCTTCGCGCTTACTTAATTTCTTTTTGTTTTCACCAAGGATCATTGACAGATGACCGAATTCTGGTGCAGTAAAATTTAAGGCTTCATACAACATCAATTGGCGTAGTGTGTTGGATAAATGCTCTTCACCACGAAAGACGTGACTGATCGCCATGAGTGCATCATCGATCACACAGGAAAAGTTGTATACCGGCATGTCGTCGGCACGTAAAATAACAAAGTCTGCCACCATGTCACTGGGCAAAGTGACGGCACCACGTACAAGATCAGTGAAGGTATAATTAATTTTGTCAGAAGGTATTTTGAAACGTACCGTGGCTTTATCGCCTTGCTGTAATTTTTGTTGTGCTTGATCTGGTGGTAGATCACGATAGGGGCTATGGACTTGATAAGGTTTTCTCGCCACCTGGGCTGCTTCGCGTTGTTGTTTGATTTCTTCATCAGTTAAGAAACAATAATAAGCCTGCTCATTTGTTAATAGTTGATCGACATATTTTTGGTAAGTCTCTAAGCGTAAGCTTTGACAGTAGGGTGCATGTGGCCCTATGTCTTTCAATGTATTCGCATCTGGGCCTTCATCCCAACTCAAACCGAGCCAATGTAGATCAGCCAGTTGGGTTTGTAGTGCTTCTTGTGTGCTACGCTCAGCATCAGTGTCTTCAACACGTAGGATAAATTGACCGTCGTGCTTTTTAGCGAATAAATAATTGTATAATGCGGTACGTGCGCCGCCCAAGTGTAAAGAACCCGTTGGGCTGGGTGCGAAACGAACGCGAATATGTTTTTTGCTCATGCGGTTATTACCATCCTATGCAACTTGTATCTGTAATTGAATTTCATGCTCATCAATAGTAAATACAAGTGTTTGCTGTTTGTCAAATTTTACGGGCGTTAAACTCAGTGCCAGCGTTTCCTGGCAAATAGTTTTTTCATACTGTTGCACCACTGTAGCCAATTCAGCGGAGGCTTGGTATTGAATATGAACACGATCGTCAACATTGAAGTTAAGTTCTTTACGTGATTTTTGAATACGATTGATCACTTCACGGGCTAAACCTTCATCAAGTAAAGATTGGTCTAAGTCAGTGCTGAGTTGAATGGAGATATAGCGGTCAGTGAGCACCTCTGTTTCTTCTTTGGCTTCACGGAAAATTAAGATATCATCAACACTAAATTCCTCATTTTCTAATTGGATGCTGCCATGTTCTTCTAAAGATTCAATCTGTTCGGCACTCAAATTAGAAATTAATTGGGTGAAACGAGGGAATTCTTTTGCTAAGCGTTTGCCTAAACGTGGCGAACATGGTTTAGCATAAAGTTTAATATAGTTGTCTTCATCACTGACATACTCAATCGCTTTTACATTGAGTTCTTTTTTAATATAATCTTCCAGCTTGGCAATTTCTTTTAATAAGCTTTCATCTTTATGGATAATGGTGAGCGTATGTAGTGGAATTTTCACTTTAATTTTATGTTCATTGCGTTTTTGTCGGCCCAATAAAATAATTTTCTGCATACGCATCACGGCACGTTCTAGTTCAGCATCAATTAAATTTTCACTGGCTTGTGGATAATCACATAAATGGATCGATTCAGGGTGTTCTGGCGCCTGCGCATAAAGTTGTTGTAATTGCTGATAAATGTGCTCTGCTAGAAAAGGGGTGAAGGGTGCCATGCAAATGGTAAATTCTTTCACGGTATTAAATAAAGTCGTGTAAGCGGCTTGCTTGTCTTGACTTAAACCTTCTTCCCAAAAGCGCTTTCTGTTAAGACGAATATAGCAATTGGTTAAGTCATCGATAAAGCGTAATAATTCTGGCACGACATAATATAATTGATAGCCTTGCATATGTTGCGCGATGGTTGTCTTTAAACTTTGTAAGCGTGAGATCAGCCAACGATCCACAATATTATTGCTGGTTTGCTGATTTTCGGCCGCATCCCATTGATCGACTTTGGCATAGGTTTGTAGAAATTTAAAGGCATTGAACCAAGGTAGTAAGGTGCGTCGCACCATTTCTTTCACGCCATGATCAGAAAAGCGTTGTTCTTCAGCACGTAATAAACCTGAATTGATCAAGTATAAACGTAATGCATCGGCGCCATAGGCTTCCATCAACTCATCCGGTGGGGTGTAATTACGCAAGCGCTTCGACATTTTTTTACCATCTTCTGCCATGACAATGCCGCTGACAATGACATTCTTAAAAGCAGGTTCGTCAAATAAAGCAACCGATAGTACGGTTAAAGTATAAAACCAACCGCGGGTTTGATCCCGACCTTCGGC
>JAZGGN010000144.1:0-5236 GCA_036480475.1 Gammaproteobacteria bacterium | reverse complement strand
GATTGTTACAAGAGTCACATTAACAAAAATCAAAGAACCACTGGATAAAAAATATGAAAAGTTTGTAGAAGCGTTGAAAGCTAAAAAACCGACGGATGAAAAGCATGATCAATTTAAAAAAGCGTTGAAAACAATATTGGACAACATTCGCATGATACATGCTGATGAGCTAACTACACAGTATACTCGCCCACATACGAAATTTACGCTAGTATACTTGGGTAAAAAAAGTTTAATTGAAGAAATAAACAATCTGATTGAAAACGGGGTGGATGATGACTGATGGGGAGAAGATAAACAAATTGATAGACGTGTGTGTATTACTAGTGGATGCTATTCAAGAAAATGCAGATAGATCATTACATACTAGTAATATAAGTTATAATATAGAGCCGTTGAAAAAGGCTAAAAAAATTGTAGATAGTATCCCTATCCAATTGTTTTATCCAAAGCAACCACGTTAGATGAGGGGTGGACGATGATTAATAATAACCTAAGTCTCTCTAAAAAGCGTGAGTTTGCAGAAGAAATTATTGATGGTAAAATAGAGTGTGTAATTACTCATGAAGAATCAGATCAAGAATTAATTGAAAGATTTAAAACTTTAATTAAGGAGAAGGAGAATGACAAATAAAGATAGAGCATTTATAATAGACAATGCTAAAAATATCATGCGAGGAATGATGACGGATAAAGAAGAAGCCTTTATAAAAGATAACATTAAAACTACTATTGATTATGACACCGGAGTTATTACCACAACGGTGCTTATTCCTATCGTTGCTAAAATTAAAGACGTAAGCGAAATATAGGATACTTGATTGAAAATGGGGTGGATGATGACTGAAAAGAAAAAAGAAACAAACTATTTTTTATCAAGCATTCTAGATAATAAAGAACTCGAGGAACTAAATAAATTTCACTTATGGGTCGCTAAAAATGTTCCGTGTAATTTGATAAGAGGCATGGGAGCTACACATTTACCTAATGAGCAGATATTCTCATTAGCTGAAGTAACAAAAAGATTAACTTGGGATATGTACTCGTCTTTTAATGCGGAAATCTGGAATACTATAAGATATGATAGTTGCCATGTAGGACGAGATGTGCTTTCCTTTTCCGATCATAACTCACTTGTAATCTTTATTGTGAAGAAGGCCATTGTATTTGCTAGCGAGTACTTAGTACAACTGGAAAATAGGTTTTCTTATAGGATCGTTGATGGAAAAGGATTGGCATACATTAAAGATGATTGTGAGCTATTGATACCGTTAGATTTAAAATTCTAGGATACTCTCTCGCCACCCTTTGGCCTCGTCAATAAACGGAAGATTGACGGGGCTGTTTTTTTGTGATCAAGTATCAACCATGATAAAAGATACCATCACAATATCTACACGAAAGCTAACACCAGAAGGTTACTTGCAGGGCGTTGCCACACTAACGTGCGTCGGTGTGCAAGAGTATTATGGTCGTGAAATAAACGATCGAACGACGTGTAACGTTGAGCCAGACAAATTGTACGCCGTTTTCAGGCCACCAGAAACTGTTTTTGCCGACGAGACCATTAACTCCGCCAAGCTCAAACCAATCACCGATGGGCATCCCCTGCAAGGAGTCAATGCCAGAAATTATCGAATGTTGTCCATTGGCACGACTGGTGAAAAGCCGGTACCCTTCGATGATCAAGCCTTAACATTTCCATTCGCGATCACCGATGAGCGAGGTGTTGAGAAAGTTGAGGGTGGCACGCATCAGTTATCGATGGGTTATGATGCGACAATAATTGAGCAAAAAGGCTTTCACAACGGCAAATCGTATGATATGGTGTTCAGCGGTGCAATGAAAGTGGATCATGTAGCGCTTGTTGAGGATGGACGGTGCGGTGACGGTGCTAGGATTTTAGATCAAAAATCGAAGGGGAAACCTATGACAAAAGTGGCATTAAAAGATATCGACATGGATGCTTTGATGGGTAAAGTAGTCGAAAAGATTACACCAGATGTACAAAAAATCGTATCCTCTGATGAATTTGCTAATAAACTAGCCGCTGTCGTTGGCCAGAGCATGTCAAACTCAATGTACGGTGAACAAGGAATGGATGAAGGCGCTGCCGGAAATCCTGATGAGAATGGCAATGACAGAATGATTCAAGACCCATACGATAATAAAATGGGCGATGCTGATAAAGACAATGACAAAGGGGATGACAAGGATAATAGTGACGATAAAGACAAAGGTGATGACAAAGACAAAGGTGATGACAAAGACAAGGGTGGTGACAAAGTGAAAGATGCAAAGGCTGATAAACCAGATACCACAAAAAATTCGGAAGACAAAATGGCAGCATTACAAGACGAGGCTATCAAAACAAAAGTCAATGAGCGGCTTGACACAATCTTGCTGGCAAAAAGTATTGACCCGCAAGTTTCATCTTTTGATGATAAAACCAACCATCAGATTTTGCTCGATGCTTTAAAGCCATTGTTAGGAGACAGCATAGCTAATAAGTCAACGGACTATCTACGCGGCATGGCTTCTGTTGTCAATAAAAAAAGAGGGGATGCATCGCGATACCTCGATTCGATTAATGACGGTCATCAGCAAAATATGAGTGAAGTACCCGCCAATGCTATCGAATTAAAAGCGATGGTATCAAGACACAAAGCAGTCAATTGAGGAGTTAATTATGGCAGAATTTCCAAATCCAGCAATTCAATCGGACTATAGCCGTTATCAATCAAAGGGCTTGCCGGGTCAGCGCGCATCGAGTGATAATGGAGTTTATTTTTTTGACACCGCTTCAACAGCCACGAGTATTGGGGTATTAAGACCATCGCAAGGTGTCTTTTTGAATAGCAGTGGGGAGTGGATAACCGCTATTGATGGGCAAGCTGCTGATATATTACTGATAACGCATATCTTGTCGTTTGAGAATACTACACTGAATACCCCGCTATCAGCACCTGTTGGCAATGCTGATTCCGAAGTGGTTTATCCGGAAGGAACCCCAGGTGTTAAAGCTTTTTCAAAGGGTAGTGTATTTGTTACTGCTGGCGCGACAATCCTAAGAGGGCAAGCAGTTGAGTACAAAGCACCAGCGGTAGCGGGTGATGATGCGGGTACTTACATTGTAAGCACACAAGCTTTGGGCGCTTCTAGATTATCTATTATTGCACTAGAAAATGCGGCGGCCGATGATATTTTTGCCGTTCGCATTAATCAAATCAATTAATATAGGGGACTAAACGATGCCAAATATTTTCGGAAGAACACAAGACGACTATAGGCATATCGTCGATTCAAAATTGATTAGTGGCTCTATGAATCGGGCAATAATTGAGAAAGGGTGGACGCGAAAGGCTCACAATTTTAACGCCATGGTTGTGAATCAGCCCTCATTTAAAGATTCTAGAACCTTCAAAGATGAGCCAGCACAGGGTGTCACTTGGTTTACTAATAACCTAGAAGCCATTCAAGCTGAGATTGAGGAAATTCTATACAGCGAGTTCAGACTGAATAGCTATTTTCCTTTCGTTAAAAACATACCCGAGGGTGCTCAAACGTATTCTTATCGAGTCACGGACAAACAGGGCAATGCTGGTTTTATTGAGAACTTTGGAACCAATGCTAACACTGCCCACGTTAGTGCTAAAATAGTACCTTACGTTATCCAACTGGGCGGAATAATTGCAGAATGGTCGATGGAAGACTTGCGTGCAGCAATTATGGCTGGCATTCCGCTTGATAGAGAAACCATTGAAGCCGCGACAAATGCCTCGATGGAACACATTGAGCAAGTCGGCTTAGGCACTGTTGCTGATCCACGATTTGAAGGGCTGTTGACATTGAGTGGTGTGCCAATTGATCTGGCTACAGCTCCTTGGGATACACTAACTCCCGACGCGCTTGTTGCAGAGATTCAAAGTTTCATTACTCAAATCATAAGTCAGACTAATGAAATATTTGGGCGTGTAATACGTGAACAACTCGCGCTGTACGTGCCACTCCCGATTGCTAACTTGATTCGTAATACTCGATTGAGCTCGGTTAATGACACCTCGATCTGGCAATACGTATCGGTGAATAACCTGTGGACACAGTACACGAACGGAAAACCACTAGACATGCAGATTGTGCAAGAGCTAGAAGATTTTGGGACTGTCGGTGGCCAAAGTCGGGTACTATATGGCTATCCAACTGCCTCTAAAGTGTGGGAGTTTGCTATGCCAATGTCTCCCCGAGTTAATCGAATTATTCCAGAAGCCTATTCGTTTACAGCACCTCTTGAGTACAAAATTAGCGGCTTGAATGCAAAACGACCGGGTGGTTTATTGTACGTCGATGGCGTTTAAAGGAGAAGAGCATGAAAGTTAAAAACAAACATCCACGGAATCCAGTGATTATTTCGGGCATCATCATACCCCCGGGTAAATCTAGGGAAGTCCCAGAGCATCTATGGAAAAAATACGGCAAAAAAGTGGCCACGAAAGAGTTCTGTGACGACTTTCTTGACGTACCTACGAAGCATCGGATACCTAAAAAAGCAACCTTGGCAGCACACTTGACAAAAAAAGACCCTGCTGACTCTGAAAAATGAACTTCGCCGAATTCCTATTAAAATTTAGGGTACTATTCCCTGAATTTAGTAGTACGCTAGTGGGGGGTACTCTGCCATCGCTGGCGACCATCACTGCGATAAGTGATGGCTCACTCATCATGAATGGCCAACCGGTTACTGCGATAGATTTCAGTAGTGATGTATCGTATGCGGATATAGCACTTACGCTACAATCAGCTTTAGTGGCAGCTAATGTAAATGTCACGGTTACCGCTGATTTGCTAAATACCAGCTTGATCGTGAAAACAATTGCCGAAGGTGCGGTGCTAACCTATGCATCGACTGAAGGTTCTGGCACTGACATATCTGATTTGTTTGCGTTGAGTTCTACAACGTCGGTATCACTGAAACAGGGCGTGACAGATGAATTGCTGGCGATTTATTATGATCAGGGCAACGCTATATTTGGTGCCTGTGGACTGGCATTACAATACTTAGTTGCTCACTTAATTGCTATTGACACGGCTAATGGTGTAGGTGAAGCTGGTGGAGCTACCGGGGCTACGCTTGATGGTGGCAACGGTGAGAATACTACGGAAACTGTCGGTCAAGTAACGGTTAATTTAATGACAATGGCTGAGAGTGGAAAGGAGACGTACTTTACGTCAACATCAT
>JAZGGN010000143.1:0-2188 GCA_036480475.1 Gammaproteobacteria bacterium | reverse complement strand
TGGGCAGAAGGTCGAGTAGAAGGTTGGGCAGAAGGCAGCGAACAATCGGCTCGCAGGATTGCTGAAAATATGTTTGCCTTAGGTTTGGGTACTAAAGAAATTGCGCAAGCGACAGGATTAAATATTTCGGTTGTGCAATCGATTAAAAGGTCAACACAGCGTAGTACGGAAGAGGTAAGTTAAGTTAAGCTCAGGTGCATTATTATGTTCTGGGCTGATCGCGGTATCTTATGTAGAGGATGCAGTACTACGTATTTTTTTACATCATTTAAATCAAAATCCCGCACGATTTTCTCCTTGTAACCGTTTCCCAGGCTTAAGCGCTTCTAAAAGTCCATAATTTCTTTAAGTTTTAATCTCTATGGTCGATGATAGGTTAATCTTAGGATTAAGCTGAAAGTTGATATGGACAGAGAAAAACCCCCTAAATATTTATGGTGGCATAAAAAAGCAGGTCGCCTTTGGTGGCTTATGCTACTTATCATAGGTATTGCTGTTATTGTTATTTTTGGTGATTTTCTTTGGTGGATGATAATAAATACAAGTGAGGAAGATGTCAGCATAAAAGTTATTTACGCCGTGGCTATTGTTGTATTTACAGGACTGCTTCTAATTCTTGCATGGTATCAAGCAAATGAAATAAGATTTCAGGCAGAGAAGATAAGCAAAACCTCAAGAACTGATTTACTATTGCGTATTGACAGAGAATACGGCAGTCCTAAGATTATTGAAGCAAGGATTATTCTTCATGAGTTTCATTGTCAAGTGTTTGATAAAAAAATTACTTCAAATAATCGTAATCAGATGATAGGGGATTTAATAAACGATATGAGAAACAAAGAAAAACAGGCGAAAAAATTTATGTATTTACATAATTTTTTGGACTTCTTAGAAACGGTCGCTTATTTTTGCAAGAAAAAAGATATTTCGGAAGATGATGTGAGAGAGTTAATAGGACCTTTAAGGGGGTACTACACAATGTTTGAAAAACTGATAAGTTCCCTTAGAAGGGAAGTTGGTCCCAGAGAGTTATATAAAGAAATAGAAGATTTTGCAAATAAAAAAAATAAACATTAAACGTAACTACGTCATCCCTGGGCCACAGCCCAGGGATGACGAGACGGGGGTGAGCCATTATGAATTTTCATCTTTACCCACCAAAATTGTCGTCATTTTGTCTGGTTCAATGTGTTTTTGAAAAGCCTTCACGATGTCCTTTCGTGTCACATTTTCCATCCTTTCCAAATACGTATCTAAATAATCTAATGGGCGCTCATAAAAGGCAAGGTTTAAAACCACGCCGGCGATGGCGGCATTGCTGTCGAGTAGTAATGAGAAGTTGCCACTTAAGAATTTTTTCGCGGCTTGTAATTCTTCATCGGTTGGGCCTTCATCGACGAATTCTTGTAAAACTTTCCGTACCACAGTGAGCGCTTCCTGGGTTTGCCGGTTTTCTGTGCTTAAGCTGATAGCAAAAGGACCATTGTCTGCAAGGGGTGAAAATCGACTGCCAATATAGTAAGACAATCCGCGTTGTTCCCGCACCTCCTCCATGAGCCGTGATACGAACATACCTTCTCCAAGGGTATAATTGCCGACAGTGAGTGGCATATAATCTGGAGAATCATAACTGATCCCAACTTGTCCCATCCTAATCGTCGTTTGTGTTGCGGGGAAATCTATTTTTTCAGTGATCGCTTTGCGCTTAGGATCATTATTGACTTTTGCTTGTTTGGCTGCCGCCTTACCACTGGCCAATGCTGTACTGATCTGTTCACTGATCTGTTGTGCGACTTGTGGGCTGACATCACCAACAATCACAATCATGGCATTGTTCGCCACATAAAATTGTTTATAAAATGTTTCTACATCAGTGACACTCAGGCTTTCAATCGATTGTGATTCACCAAGTACTGGGCGTGCATAAGGTCCAGAGGCATATAAAGCTTGGTAAAATGCTTCATTCGCAATAGTCATGGGAGATTGGCGACTGTCTTCAATGGCCACGAGTTGTCGTTGTTTTTCACGTTGCAGATCTTTATTGTCAAAACGTGGTTGGCTCGCAGCCGCAGTAAACGTATCCAGCGTGGGCTTTAAATATTCTTTGGCGGTTAAACTGCGTAAGGAGAGTGTCGCCATATCGCGGCTGACTTGAGTGCTGAATATGGCACCTTGATCAGCAAAGCTT
>JAZGGN010000142.1:0-2174 GCA_036480475.1 Gammaproteobacteria bacterium | reverse complement strand
CACTGGCAAGCTAGATACACAACAAATCTTAGAAAAAATTCGTCTTTATACGGGCAAAAAAATCGAATATGGAAAAACTTTATTGTTCTTAGATGAAATTCAAGAATGCCCGCTCGCATTGAAAATGTTACGATACTTTAAAGAGAGATGCCCTGAATTGCATGTGATCGCCGCAGGCTCTTTGCTGGATTTTCTGCTTGAAAAAATCAGTATGCCAGTTGGTCGAGTACAATTTCTTTATTGTTACCCACTGTCTTTCGGGGAATTTCTAACTGCATCAGACCGATCTGATTTGCGCGAATATATCAGATCTGAAGATATTGATCCAAGTATACATATACGTCTACTGGAGTTATTGAAAACGTATATGTGGTTAGGAGGCATGCCAGCGGTTGTGGATGCCTGGCTTAAATTGGCTGATGCTGAGAAATGTTGTTCATTACAAGATCGAATTATTACAGCATACCAACAAGACTTTTTGAAATATGCCAAGAAAAATCAAATTAGAAATGTTGAAAGTGTATTTTTATCCATACCCAAACAACTGGGTAATAAATTCAAATATACATCTGTCGACAATACAGGAAAAAGCCAATCTTTAAAAAATGCATTATCACTGCTATTCATGGCAGGCATTTCTTATCCTTGCTTCCATAGCTCTGGCCAAGGTCATCCTCTGGGCGCAAATAAAAATGAAAAACGTTTCAAAGTTTTCTTTTTTGATGTTGGTTTAGCTCAACGAATCATGGGGCTCACGCTAAAAGACTGGGTCACCGCCCCCATCGACGTTAAATATTTAGGTGCCGTTGCAGAACAATTGATCGCACAAGAATATATTGCTTACTCAAATCCTGAAAAACCATACGAACTCTACTATTGGCATCGTGAAGAAGCAGGTAGTAATGCCGAGGTAGACTTTTTATTTTTAAAAGACAAGCTGATTATCCCAGTAGAAGTTAAATCGGGCGTCAAAGGGGGCATGAAAAGCATTAAGCAATTTCTTAATACACATCCGCATTCAAAATACGGCCTTAAAATCTCACAAGGCATTAAGCAACAAAATCAACATATGCAAGAGATTTCATTGTATGGATTGGAAGCTTGGCTCAAGTCCTAAGTATCGTGCTACGGCGCAAGACGTTCGATCAGCCAGACATCCGCGCTCAAACGATAACGAAAACGATCATGTAGACGATTATCACGCCCTTGCCAAAATTCAAATTCAACTGGCTTTAGTGCATATCCGCCCCAATCATCCGGACAAGGAACTTCTTTATCTTGATATTGCTGCCGTAAAAAGTCCATTTTGTCTTCTAAAGCTTTACGATCAGCAATCACTTCACTTTGGCGCGAGGCGATCGCGGCCAATTGGCTCTCAAACGGCCGGCTAGCAAAATAATCCTGCGAAGTTTCTTTAGCAACTTTATGCAAACAACCACGAATGCGCACTTGCCGCACACAACCTGGCCAATAAAAATTTAAGGCTGCATGTGGATGACTCGCAATTTCTTCCCCCTTATGACTGTCATAATTGGTATAAAATACAAAACAGCCCTCGATGACTTCTTTTAATAACACAATACGACAATCTGGCCGATCGTTTTTATCAACTGTCGCCAAAACCATTGCACTGGGGTCAGTTTGCTCAGCCGCTTGCACGTCACTAAACCAAGCTTGAAATTGCACAACTGGATCATCAGATAAATCTTGTTGTGATAACCCTTGCTTACCATATTCTCGTCGAATGTTACGCATAACTCACCTTTTTCTAGGTTTTACTAAACGACCATAATAAAAACCATCCATGCCGGCTTCGCCGGGTAGGATTTGGCGACCACCATCAACCGCCCTACCCCAAGCTACATCAATCGGCCACGCCTTCGAGTCCTCATGCTGTTGCAAAAATTCAGCCATGATTTGCTCATTTTCCATCGGTAAAACCGAACAAGTAGCATACAGCAAAACACCGCCGGGTTTTAGGCAAGGCCAGAGTTTATTTAGCATGCGTTTTTGCTGTGCTGCTAAATTAGCAATATCTTGTTGCTGGCGCAATAATTTAATATCCGGATGTCGTCGGATCACGCCAGTCGCTGAGCATGGTGCATCTAATAAAATACGATCAAATAAATCACCATCCCACCAAGTATCAAGCGCACAAATATCCGCACAAATTA
>JAZGGN010000141.1:0-2146 GCA_036480475.1 Gammaproteobacteria bacterium | reverse complement strand
TTTTTTCCTTTTCAATGCATAACGTGCTTCTACTTCTTGTTTCAGGTTTTCCCAGTTTTCTGCCATTACTTCCAATTGTTGATTTAATTTACTGTCCTGGCAACGAATATTAAACCACTCTTCTACCGTTAATCCTGTCAGATATTCTTCAGTAATCTTACCGCTCTTTTTCAACAACCTTTTAAGACCACCACTAAGATCTTTACCTACCAGCAAATCTTTTATGCGTTGATAAATATCACTTTCATGGATGCGAAATTCATCTATTAAATCTTTTTTAACTTTTTCCAGCGATTCCTCTTCTATCCTTTTAGCACGTTCATCCTTCTCAACACCATCACGAGTGAATATCTGCACATCAATCACAGTGCCATTCATTCCCGATGGGACACGTTGTGACGTATCTTTAACATCAGATGCCTTTTCACCAAAAATAGCACGCAATAATTTCTCTTCGGGGCTAAGCTGCGTCTCTGTTTTAGGCGTCACTTTGCCAACCAGAATATCGCCTGATTTAACTTCCGCTCCCATGTAAACAATACCAGACTCATCTAACTTCGATAACGCACTTTCACCAACATTGGGAATATCTGCAGTGATTTCTTCCGAACCTAATTTTGTATCTCTGGCAATTGCAGTAAGCTCTTCAATATGAATCGAGGTAAAACGATCATCCTGCACCAACCGCTCTGAAATTAAAATTGAATCTTCAAAGTTATAACCATTCCATGGCATAAATGCGACTAATAAATTTTGTCCTAATGCCAGTTCACCTAAATCAGTACAAGGACCATCCGCTAAAACGTCTCCAGTTTTAATAACATCACCAGCATAAACAATCGGTCGTTGGTTAATGCAAGTATTTTGATTTGAACGAAAATATTTGGTCAAGTCATAAATATCAACCCCAGCAGCAGCACTTTCAGTTGCACTATCATCGGCACGCACAACAATGCGCCCAGCATCGACTGAATCAACAACACCGTCACGACGTGCAATCGCAGTCACGCCAGAATCAATGGCCACAGCACGTTCCATTCCCGTACCAACTAACGGTTTTTGTGCCCGCAAAGTCGGCACCGCTTGCCGTTGCATGTTTGAACCCATCAAAGCACGGTTTGCATCATCATGCTCCAAAAAAGGGATCAATGAAGCAGCAACAGACACCAATTGCTTCGGTGATACATCCATATACTGCACCTTATCTGGCGTCACTAAAGCAAACTCATTGCGATAGCGCACGGGGATTAAATCGCCGGTCAAACAACCCTGCTTATCGATCTTTGCATTGGCTTGTGCAATGTGGAAGTCCAATTCTTCAATGGCAGATAGATAAACAACTTCCTCCGTTATTTTAGTCCCCACTACTTTACGAAATGGTGCTTCAATAAAACCATAGTCATTAGTCTTAGCATAAACTGCCAGTGAATTGATTAAGCCAATGTTAGGTCCTTCTGGTGTTTCAATGGGACAAACACGACCGTAATGTGTCGTATGAACATCGCGCACTTCAAAGCCAGCACGCTCACGCGTCAAACCACCTGGACCTAAGGCGGATATACGTCGTTCGTGAGTAATCCCTGATAAAGGATTCACTTGATCCATAAATTGCGACAGTTGGCTGGACCCAAAAAATTCTTTTATTGCCGCAGTAATCGGTTTTGCATTAATTAAGTCTTGCGGCATAAGGTTTTCAGAATGGGCTACGCCTAACCTTTCCTTGACAGCTCGCTCTACACGCACCAAACCCACACGGAATTGATTTTCTGTCATTTCACCAACGCTACGCACACGACGATTACCCAGATGGTCAATATCATCAATCATGCCTTTGGTATTACGAATATCCAATAATGTTAGCATCACATCAACAATATCTTCTTTAGATAGCGTTGATGCACCGGTATGTCCTTCTCGACCAATACGCAAATTCAATTTCATACGACCTACCGCAGAAAGATCATAGCGGTCCGGTGAAAAGAATAAATTTTTAAACAGTGCTTCAGCAGCATCTTTGGTTGGTGGTTCACCTGGTCGCATCATTCGGTAAACCTCTACTAAAGCCTCTTCCCGAGTGCTTGATGGATCGATACGCAAGGTGTCAGAAATATATGATCCGCAATCCAACTCATTCGTATAGATCGTT
>JAZGGN010000140.1:0-2606 GCA_036480475.1 Gammaproteobacteria bacterium | reverse complement strand
TGTGAAGGGTTGGCGCGCGTTGATCTTTTTTTGCAAAAAGGGTCGGGCCAAATCATATTTAATGAAGTCAATACAATGCCTGGTTTTACAAAAATCAGTATGTATCCACAGCTGTGGCAGGCAAGTGGTATTTCTTATCCTGAACTGTTAACCTTGTTGCTTGAATTAGCTATGGCAAGGCATAAGCGAAAAAGCCACTTAGAGCACGATTATCAATTTAAATTAGGGGTGGTTACAGAGTAAGTAATGGTTGCGTATAAGCGTTTAGCATGGCTGTTGATGGTTGTCTCTTTGACAGGGTTATTGAGTTGGGGATGGTTCAGTTTGCCTAAGCTGAATATCATGCCGGTCCAGCAGGTAACCGTAGGATCCAGTTATCAGTATGTGAGTCGTGAGGATTTAAAAAGTATGGTGCGACCTTTTTTGCATCGTGGTTTACTATTTATAAACATCGACCACTTAAGGCGGCAGATATTAAATTTACCTTGGGTTGCGCAGGTGTCGATTTATCGTTTGTGGCCGGATACAGTCCGTATTCGTGTGATAGAACAGGAAATCGTTGCTCGATGGGGAGAAGACGAACTATTAAATAAAAATGGTGAAATATTTCCAATATTGACGCAAAAATTGCCATCGTCATTACCACAACTTGTCGGATCTGAGCAGCAACAGCAGCTCATGTTGCAGATACACCAAAGTTTAACTGAATTATTAACACCAGTGCAGTTAAAAATTGTATACTTGCAACTGTCAGCACTGAGTTCATGGACAGCGACCCTTGATAATGGGTTGACATTGGTGTTGGGCAATGACGCATTGGAAGAGCGCGTGCAGCGGTTTGTCAGTGCCTATGATGAGTTATTTACTGATCCGGCCACCATCGCCGAGCAAGTGGATTTGCGTTATGTGGATGGCATGGCTGTGCGTTGGAAACAAACCTAACCATCAGATGAGTATGGAATAATTAAGGGATTATTTTGAGTCACATGCAGAGTAATTAAAATATGCCCAAAAAAATTGAGAAAGAATTAATCATTGGTTTAGATATAGGCACTTCTAAAGTCGCTGCTTTGGTGGGTGAAGTGTCACCAGAAGGTCAAATCGATATTGTCGGTATCGGTTCTTGTCCTTCGCGTGGTTTAAAGCGTGGGGTTGTTGTTAATATTGAATCGACAGTGCAATCGATACAGCGTGCTGCTGAAGAAGCAGAGTTGATGGCAGGTTGCGAAATTCACGCCGCTTATGCGGGTATTGCTGGTGGCCATATCCGTAGTTTCAACTCGCATGGTATCGTTGCGGTACGCGATGAAGAAGTCAATGCGGCAGATATTGATCGCGTCATCGATGCAGCAAAAGCAGTCGCAATCCCGGCAGATCAAAAAATTCTTCATATCTTGCCACAAGAGTACATCATCGATAGTCAAGATAGTATTCGTGAACCGATCGGTATGTCTGGAGTTCGTTTGGAAGCGAAAGTACATATGGTGACGGGGTCAGTCAGTGCGGCCCAAAACATCGTGAAATGTGTACGTCGCTGTGGTTTAGATGTGGCCGACATTATCCTTGAACAGTTGGCTTCCAGTCATGCAGTTTTAACCGAAGATGAAAAAGAGCTAGGGGTTTGTTTAGTGGATATTGGTGGTGGGACGACTGATATTGCTATTTTTACTGAGGGTGCAATTCGTCACACAGCAGTTATTCCTATTGCTGGTGACCAGGTAACCAATGATATCGCAGTTGCTTTGCGCACACCGACACAAGCCGCAGAGAAAATCAAAGTAGAATTTGCCAGTGTGGTGATTGATAATGCGAGCGCCAATGAAAAAATAACCGTGCCCAGTATTCATGAACGGCCTGAAACGACCATCAGTAGTCATGCTTTGACTGAAGTGGTGATTGCGCGTTATGAAGAGTTATTTAATTTAGTACAGGGTGAAATTCGGCGCAGTGGTTTTGGTGATTTTATTGCCGCCGGCATTGTATTGACAGGGGGAGCGTCAAAAGTAAAAGGTGGGTTTACTCTGGCAGAGCAAATTTTTCAAGTGCCGGTTCGCATAGGAGTGCCACAACATGTGGGTGGATTGCTTGAGGCGGTTAATAACCCAATTTATGCAACGGGTGTAGGCTTGTTACTCCATGGCTATAAGAGACAGTATCAAAATAATGACATCAGGCCAGCGCTGGCTCCGGGGTTCAACGGCGTGTGGAGTCGGATGAAAGATTGGTTTCATGGGAATTTTTAAAGAAAGAAATCCTGGTCGCTTGCGGCTGCGTTGTAGAATTTGAAGTATAAAATATGGGGGAAGATTATGTTTGAACTGGTTGATAGTAAGCCGCATAATGCGATTATTAAAGTCATCGGTGTTGGTGGCGGCGGTGGCAATGCGGTTGAGCATATGTTATCTGCACAGATTGAAGGGGTAGAATTCAAGTGTATTAACACTGATCTGCAAACACTGCAAAATTCTAATGCTGAAACTTTCCAAATTGGTGAGCAAATTACCAAAGGCTTAGGCGCTGGTGCCAACCCGGAAATTGGACGACAATCTGCTGAAGAAGATCGTGAAAAGATCAAAGAGATCATCAGCGGCAGCGATATGATATTT
>JAZGGN010000139.1:0-2844 GCA_036480475.1 Gammaproteobacteria bacterium | reverse complement strand
GTAAAGTGCTTTTGCCCGCACCAGAATGGCCTGTTAAAAATGCCATTTCGCCAACCCCTAATTGAAAGCTCACTTGGGATAAAGCAACGTGGCCACCCGAGTATTGTTTACTTACATTCTCAAAAGTAATCATGACTCTTCATTAAACAGTGCGCTGATAAAATTCTGCGCATTAAATACTTGTAAATCATCTATCTTTTCACCAACGCCGATAAATCGGATCGGAAACTTCAGTTGATCGGCAATCGCAAAAATAATGCCACCCTTGGCGGTGCCATCTAATTTTGTCATTGTTAAACCAGAGACAGGGATCGCCTGATCAAATGCCTGCGCTTGCTTTAATGCATTCTGGCCGATGGTTGCATCTAATACTAACATCACTTCATGCGGCGCCTCATCATCAAATTTTTTGATCACGCGCTTTACTTTGCGTAATTCATCCATTAGATGTTGATGGGTATGCAAGCGACCTGCCGTATCCGCAATAAGGACATCAATATTACGCGCACGCGCAGCTTGTAAACCATCGAAAATAACGGCTGCACAATCCGCACCGTCGTGTTGGGCGATCACACTGATTTTGTTGCGATCACCCCATGCTTGCAATTGCTCTATCGCCGCGGCACGAAAAGTATCACCCGCGGCCAGCATCACTTTTTTACCTTCCGATTGAAAACGCCTGGCCATTTTGCCAATGGTCGTGGTTTTACCTGCACCATTCACGCCCATCACTAAAATCACATAAGGTTTTTTAAATGCTGTAATTGTTAAAGGGGCTTCACACACTTGCAGCATGGCCAGCATTTGTGCTTTGACTGCCGCCAATAATTTTTCGCCATCATCCAACTCTTTGCGTTGCAACATCAAAGTCATATTCTGAATAATTTTATCACTGGTTGCCACGCCAACATCGGCTAATATTAATTGAGTTTCTATGGCTTCGAGCAGATCGGCATCGACGGTTTTTTTACCTAAGACAAGGTTCGCCATGCCTTCGCCTAAATTGGCACGGGTTTTAGTCAAACCTTGCTTAATACGACCAAAAAGACCACGTGACTTGGTGGGGCTGTCGCCAACCTTGTCTTGTTGTGTCGCCTGTGGGGTCGCTTTTTTGCGTTTAAAACGGCTCAATATCATAATTTATGCACTTTAATTTAGGGTTAACTTTGATTATACTCACTACATGCCTTTCGTACACTCACGGAGAACGTCCTCATGTCACGCCTGATCATAAGCCTTTTTACGCTTTTATTCACCTACCCTCTGTTTGCCCAAAGCAACACCCATGAATTTATGCTCAATAATGGTTTAAAATTGATCGTCAAAGAAGATCATCGTGCGCCCGTAGTCATCTCTTCCATATTCTACAAAATCGGCTCCAGCTATGAGCCTGGCGGTATCACTGGCGTTTCACACGTGCTTGAACACATGATGTTCAAAGGGACGGCAGCGAATCCCGATAATACTTTGTCAACCATTATCGCTGAAAATGGCGGTGCACAAAATGCCGCAACTGGCTTTGACTACACCTATTATTATCAAGAATTAGAGAAGCAGCGTCTACCCATCAGCTTTGAATTAGAAGCCGATCGCATGCGTAATCTGACGCTATCTGAAGAAGAATTCAGCAAGGAAATTAAAGTTGTGCAAGAAGAACGGCGCATGCGTTTGGAAGATGATCCACAGATGCTGACTCTGGAGCGTCTATATGCAGCTGCCAACATCGCTCAGCCCTATCACCATTTGGGGATCGGTTGGATGAATGATTTAGAACATATGGATATTGACGATGTCCGTGATTGGTACAACACTTGGTATGCCCCCAATAATGCCATTCTCGTCGTCATTGGGGATGTGGATCCCGATGAAGTCCACCAATTGGCAAAACAATATTTTGCCGCAATCCCCAGTAATGCATTGCCTGTGGTTAAACCACAACGTGAACCTCCATTTTTAAGCACACGGCAAGTCACTGTCAGTGCGCCCGCAGAATTACCCATATTGTATATGGCATACAATGTGCCGAGCTTAAACACGGCTGAAGAAGCGTGGCAAGCTTATGCCTTGAATGTTGCGGCTGCGATTTTATCTGCGGGCAATAGTGCGCGTCTGGCAAAAGAAATAGTACGCAAACAACAGATCGCAGCTTATGCCAATGCCGACTATGATCTCCTGAATCGCGAAGAGGGTTTATTTACATTAGAGGCTGTGCCGAATAAAAACCATTCTATCGACGATTTAAAAACGGCATTACAACAACAAATCGAACGTTTACAAAATGAGTTGGTCAGTGAAAAAGAATTAGCGCGCATTAAAACACAGGTATTAGCATCAGAAACCTATCGTAAAGATTCTTTACAGAATCAAGCCAGAGAAATTGGGGTTCTTGAAAGTATTGGCTTATCCTGGCGTGCGGCAGATGAATATACAGAAAATATACAAAAAATCACGGCACAGCAAGTTCAGGCCGTCGCCCAAGAATTCTTTCAACCAGAGCGCTTAACAACAGCAGAGCTTATACCGTTGCCCATCAACCCGCCAACAGAGACAAACGATGACGATTAAATTATTAGCCAGAATATCGCTGTTCATTATGTTCAGTAGTACCTTGCAGCTCGCACTTGCGCAAGAAAATAATACAGTACTTGAGATCCAACATTGGACCACCAGCAATGGTATGCGTGCTTATTTTGTTGAAAACCATGAATTAGCAATGATCGATATCCATATTGCCTTTGCCGCAGGCTCGGCACGCGATGATAATAAACCGGGCTTGGCCGCCTTAACCAGCACGATGCTCAGGCAGGGCAGTGGTAATTTAAACGCTGACCAAATGGCAGAAAG
>JAZGGN010000138.1:0-4763 GCA_036480475.1 Gammaproteobacteria bacterium | reverse complement strand
TTAATTTAGTAGACTCTGTGATAGCTTCGTTAATCAGCGCCCGACCTTCCCATGTGTTAATATCCGGCATACCAAAAAGTTGTCGGTCTGGTGTAATAATATTGAATGGTATGTTCCGATCATCATCTATTTCACTCGCTAAAATCATTCCTGCTATTCTTTCTTGGAGTGAATCGGCAGCCATCTCGCCATCAATGTACAAAACTTCACACTGGTTAGGTGCCTCCCACCCTAAGTACTCACCGCCTGTTGCAACTGCATAAGCAACATTCAGGGCGAAGTAAGTTTTACCTATTCCTCTATAAGCGTGGACCATCCCTATTGATTGACTAAGCAGCCACTCTCCCAGTAATTTTTTTCTAGGTGGAAACTGCAGTTTTGAAAAGCTTATAATGTCATCCACAACTAACCGATTTGTCTGCTCTTCCTGCTTTGCCTTTTCCATATTTTTTCCAATTTGAGCAACGGCCTCCGCTTCCAACTCGTACAGCTCGGCGTTAGCTTTTGGATCTCGTAGACAGTCATCAGCATCATTGCCGCCAATCTCCGTAATAGGCACCGGAATACGCTGTACATTAAGCGGTAATTCTTTATCATCCATGATCGTCATTCTCATCGTGGATTAATATTATTTGTTTTGGGTGCATACGAGCCCACACTATTGCTGCTTGATTCATTTGATTTTTACCAAAACAAACCAACACCAAAACATGCCCGTTATATCTGATAAATTGAGCACAACCTGATGCCCAACCTTCTACAACGTATGCAGTAAGAGATTGATCAAGATCATTTCCGAGTTTTAAAATGGCCTTATTGCCGAAAGTTTGCCTAAGCCCGATAGAATTAATGCACTCAACACCGGCAAAATCTCCATTGAAAAAATGCATGGGCACAATGACACAATCGGCGTTTTCCCCTAGCAACTTCCCGTTAGCAACACCTCTCCCGGCCCCTACTGCCCAGTCAATACCCTTTTTTTTGCAGTAAAGATGCTCCGCCACATAGCAATCGTCACGGTTTTTAGCATCACGATTTATCACCTTGTAAATCTTAACGGCTGTACTGTATGATTTTTTGCGCGTTGTTGGTGGAGATAGTAGAGAATATTGTGGAGAGACTGATTGTTCGGGTGTAGTGATTACGCGCTTTGGAGGCGAAGCTGATTGTTTTGATTCATGTCGCGGCTGTTCATCTAGCGCGATACCAAAATAATTAGCGCATATTTTTATTGCATCAACAAAATTAATTCCTTCTACATCAATCAGTAGTTGTAAGGCGTCTCCAGAACCGTGATGGCGACAGAACCATTCGCAACTTAAATTTTTGGCATCATAAACAAAGCGATCAACGCCGTTGCAATAAGGACACGGCCCCGGCTTTTTAAACGGAGGCAATTGCATACGAGAGGCAAGAAATTTGTATCCATTAATGCCAATTAACGCATTTTTTATATTATTTATATCGCTGTGTGATACCATTAACTTGTTCCATTAAAGTTATTTTTATTAGCTCTATCGCCTTAACTGCTTGCTCGCGTTAAACAGTATCTAAAGCCTCCATCTAGGGGGCTTTTCTTTTGCCTCGATTAATCCTCATTGTTATCAATTTGATACAACCTGATATCCAGATCACCGACTTCATAAAACCATCGATGCCCGCGTTTTTTTCCGAATATTGGTTAGGCATTGCGCGTCAGTCTTTTTTATAAGCTGGCGGTGTTTAACAGTGATTAAATCCACGCAATAACGAAGTAGTTTCGCCTGTTTGACGCCATCGAGAGCATTTAACGTCTCATGGAATCGATTGTATTGATCATAGCTGACTCTAAAGTGGAGATCCCTGGAATAACTTGCTGATTTCATAATGCTAATCCATAGCAACAGTGCCTTATTCGTCCGTGAATAAGTGGGCATTTTTATTAGTAATAATAATAAATTACACCCATTAAATGTGATAATTCTTGTTAAATATAAAGCAACAATTTGTATGCTATTGCTTTTAAACACACTATCCGCTTACAAAAAAGAACTAAGTATGAATAACATGCTTAATCTTTTTTATTGTACCCTCAAATGTTTAATTTTTATTATCAGTTGTAGCGCTGATTGCACCGAAAATTGCCACATTGTTAACCGGTGTATCATCTAGAATGTCCCTGACGCTCATCACGATTGGCCTCCTTGCTCGCCCAGCTTTTTGAGAAGCTGATTGATATCGCTAACTCTCCAGGCGGTGGTTCTAGCTCCAAGTTTTACACCTTTAGGATAACGGCCAGTTTTAATACCATTCCACCAAGATGACTTTCCAATTGGGATTAACTGCAAAACTTCTGAGAGTCTTATAAAACCAGATTCGTGCAGGGGATTTTCTGGATCGAGGTGTATCATGTCAATCATCCTTGATTAAACTGATGTACATTTGATCATTATAGTTTTGGCAATATTTTTTTGGTTGCAGGCCCATCCATGGAACCATTTACCCAAAGCACGACGTAATGTTGATACTGTTTAAAGAAGATGTCCAGTGTTTTAGTGGATTAATATGCACACTATGACACTATTTGAGACGCTACAAATCTATCTAGATACAGCTTGTAGATTTTTTCTGCCTCTTACGCTGTATTTTAGGTGTTTGGTGTCGCAATAGGCGTGATGGTTGCTGCTGCCATAAGCACACATAAAGATTACAAAACATTTATTTTTAGAATTACTTCATCCAAATCGGCAGCTAAATTTTTTAAATTAATATCATATTTTTTTATTTACTTATTTTAACTTTTTTGAAAATTTACCTGAATTACATTGCCACTGATAGCCTCCAAACGTAACTCATCCAGATAACTCCCCCACCAACTCATCATTTTTTTCCGTTCATCTAAGAAGCGAGCGTGATGAATATAAGCAGCTCTCACACCATTTCGTTCCACGTGCGATAGTTGCCGCTCAATAGCATCAGGATTATAACCTTTTTCATTTAAGATTGATGATGCCGTAGCCCGAAAACCGTGTGGATTCGCTTTTGGTTTGCCTGCTGTATTACCATCGTAACCTAAACGAAAAATAGCCCGTCGCATAGTGTTATCCGACATTGGTACATTTCGGTTTCGTTCAGAGGGAAATAACAGCTCATACTGACCACTAATCGTCTGGATTTTCTTAATAACATCCAAAGCCTGATTGGATAAAGGAACAAGGTGCTCCGTTCTCATTTTCATCCTTTCGCTAGGTATACGCCAAAGTTGCTCTTCGAAATCAAATTCTTTCCATAAAGCCCCTCGCAATTCGCCTGGACGAACAAAAGTTAGCGTCAGTAACTGGATAGCCAATTGCGTCAACAATCGCCCTTTTTCTTGATAACGAGAAAGATCTAGCAAAAATCTAGGCATCGCCTCTCTGGGAAGTGAAGCTCGATGCTCAGTCTTGCGATTTTTAGTGACGCCGGATAATTCAGAAGCGGGGTTATAACGGGCCACCCCTGTTTGTACCGCATACCTACCCACTCGGTTAATATCTTGTAAAACCCTTCCAGCCACATCAAGAGCATCACGTTTTTCAATTTGCCTGACAACCGACACTACCTCATGCGCTTCAATATCATTGATTGATTTTGTCCAGATAGCGCTGCAATTATCTTCAAGTCGCTTCCATACCCGACAAGCATGATCATCAGTCCAAGTGCCTTTTTGCTGGTTCCACCACTCAAGCGCGATAACACTAAAGCTATCGGTAGCTTTTCCACTCTTGGTTTTTTGGTCTTGTTTAACTTGTGATGGATCTTGATGAAGGCTAAGCAATTTTCTAGCGTCATCACGCCCCAGCCTAGCAGCCTTTAACGACACGCCTGGATACACCCCCAAGGCCAACGTTTTCTGCTTCCCACCAAAACGATATTTTAATCGCCAGTACTTGGAACCGTTCTTTTTTATTAATAGGCGCATCCCTTTTTCATCCGACAACCAATAGTCAGCATCACGGGGTTTAGCCTGCTTTATTACTGCATCTGTAAGTGGCATGGTGCTACAAATTCAAAATTGAACTGAGATAGCACCGAATATAGCACCAAGTAACACCGGATGATAGTGGATTGCATAGGATATACTGAGACACTAAGATTGTATAATCCCAGCAATTACGGGTGGTTCAAGACGTTAATGGACTTTATTGGATGGTAATGTGGTGCCCGGGGCCGGACTTGAAATATCATACTAAGCCATTGATACTTATATAAATACTTAATTCAATTTAATCCATATAGCACCAAATATAGCACCATTTCCACTTCGCTGAAATGACGAGCTAATCGAAATATCAAGATTAAATGAACACAATTTATCCTTTTTTGATCCCAAATTAATTCACCTTAAAATAAGAAAATTTAATTGATACAGGGTAAATAATTTGTTGTCCTAACATCCCTTAAATATACGGCTTAGCCTTGCACTGTAACAAGACTAGGTGAAAAGGCTATTTTTAGACTCGTCAGCTACGGACTCCCTCCCCCCAGCCTATGTTTTTCTTCAAATTTAATGGCACTAACCATACTTTGAACTATTACAATAACCCCCTCAACAATCCCGCTATTGCTCCCCCTGCCCCACCATAGTTAGTATTGCCTTACCAATCATGGATGAACCTATACAAAAGGAGCTTGAATACCAGCCGAATAGCTAAAGAGCGCATAAAATATCAAACTTAGCAAAGCGAGCATGCGCAATAAAAAATGTTATGCCAATATAGAAATAGGCTTATGCAAGATTTGAG
>JAZGGN010000137.1:0-2864 GCA_036480475.1 Gammaproteobacteria bacterium | reverse complement strand
TGGGCAAGGCTAGGCCAGAATTATTTATTGATGATAAGGTATTTGGCTTTTATTTTTTACAGACACTTGATAGTTATTGGTCATTGCCTTCATCTCTGATCAGTACCTTCACTGCCTTGTTTATGGCACTGTGTTTTATCTTCCCACGTTACTGGTTTGGCTTTATAATTGCCCTGATCTTACTTAGCTTAACACGCTTAGTAGTTACAGCACACTATTTAAGTGATATATTAGCTTCTTTATATATAGCAACCCTCATTGTTATATTATTACATAAATTGTTTAAAAATAGGCAATGGATTTAGGGTCACAGAGGTAATTAGCAGTATGAATCACCATTTTTTAGAATTTGAACAACCGATCGCTGAATTAGAAGCAAAAATTAAAGAATTGCGCATGATGAGCAGCGATACCGAAATTAATATTGGCGAAGAAATAGAGCGTTTGCGTGATAAATGTGATCAATTAACCAGAACAATTTATGCTGACTTAAGTGCATGGCAAGTAGCACAAATGGCGCGTCACCCATTGCGGCCACATACACTTGATTACATTAAACAAATTTTTACTGATTTTGATGAAATCGAAGGCGATCGCCATTACTCAAACGCGCCAACCATTGTCAGTGGACTTGCTCGCTTGAATGATAAGCCTGTCGTCATTATTGGCCATGAAAAAGGGACTCGCACAAAGGAAAAAGTTTACCGTAATTTTGGCATGGCGAGACCAGAAGCATACCGTAAAGCATTACGAGTAATGCAATTGGCGGAAAAATTTAAATTGCCTTTGTTCACATTTATCGACACTGCTGGCGCTTACCCTGGTATTGGTGCAGAGGAGCATAACCAAAGCGAGGCAATCGCACAAAATCTATATGTGATGTCACAATTGAAAATCCCGATTATTTGCACGGTGACAGGTGAGGGTGGTTCAGGCGGTGCACTGGCCATTGGTGTAGGTGATCGTGTTCTTATGCTGCAATTTAGTATTTATTCTGTTATCTCTCCAGAAGGCTGTGCTTCTATTCTGTGGAAAAATGCTGAAAAAGCAGAAGATGCTGCTAAAGCGATGAAGATCACCGCTCAAAGTTTACTAGATTTTGGTTTGATCGATGAAATTATCGCAGAGCCTTTAGGTGGTGCACATCGCAATGTTGAGCGCATAGCCCAGGATTTAAAAGCGACGCTTACCAAACAGCTTGATCAATTGCAAGCATTGTCCTGTGAAGAATTGATTGCACAACGTTATCAGCGTTTGATGTCTCTGGGTGCGCTTGAATAGAACCTATGTTTACAATGTCCTATATTGAGGCGATCCTTGCCCAGCTGCCAGATAATATTAAAACCTTATGGCTTGCTTATAGTGGTGGTGTGGATTCACACGTTTTACTGCATATTCTGGCAATGCAGTCACCACATAAAATACGTCATAAAATACAAGTCGTACATATCAATCATGGCTTGAACTCAAAATCTCAGAGCTGGGATCAACACTGTGCTGATGTTTGTCATCAATTAAAACTCCCATATCAAAGTATCAGTATTGGTGTACATCACAAAGCAGGAGAGAGTCTGGAAGCGGTTGCGAGGCATGCGCGTTATCAGGCACTCGCCAGCATGATGCATAGTGATGATTGTGTATTGACAGCGCATCACCAAAACGATCAAGCAGAAAC
Organism: Gammaproteobacteria bacterium; assembly: GCA_036480475.1. GTDB lineage: Bacteria > Pseudomonadota > Gammaproteobacteria > JAZGGN01 > JAZGGN01 > JAZGGN01. The sequence goes on along the minus strand of JAZGGN010000137.1, from coordinate 1,189 downwards.
ACTATTACTGCAATTACTGCGTGGTGCGGGCGTCAAAGGTTGTTCGGCTATGCCATTGATCGCGCCTTTCGCAAAAGGCTATTTATATCGACCCTTATTAAATTTTAACCGTGAACAATTAAGGCAATATGCTCAGCAACAGGGGCTGCAATGGATCGAAGATGAAAGTAATGATGACACACGTTTTGACCGCAATTTTATAAGGCATAAAATCATGCCGACAATCGTGAAGCGTTACCCAGGGGCTTTAAAGTCATTGAGCCGTAGTACAAAGCATTTCGCTGAAGCAGATCAATTACTTACAGAACTTGCTGAACAAGACTATAAAAATTGCCTTGGTTCAGTTAAAAATACTTTATCGATCGGTGCATTGTTAAAGCTTAATCTAGCACGGCAGCGCTTGCTGTTACGCTATTGGTTAGAAGCTTTGAGCTTTGTTATTCCACATACACGAAAGTTGGCACATATTCAGCAGGATGTACTCTATAGTCGTGTTGACGCGATGCCTTTAATCACTTGGTCTGGTGTTGAAGTGCGCCGCTATCGCGATAACTTATATGCAATGGCGCCATTATGTCCGCATAAGCAGAGAAAAACCTTAGCTTGGGACTTAACTAAGGCTTTGAGATTGCCCAATAACCTTGGAATTTTACAAGCACAAGCATCGTTAGGGCAGGGATTAAAAACACCCTCTTCAACTCTTGAAGTTCGCTTCCGTCATGGTGGGGAACGTTTTCATCCGGCAGGTCGAGTTCAAAGTCAGACCTTAAAAAAGTTACTGCAAGACTGGTCCGTGCCGCCATGGCAACGCGACAGAATACCACTATTGTATTATGATCAGCACCTTATTTGTGTGGTAGGTTATAACATACACAAAGATTTTATCGCGCAATCAAATCAGAAAAGTTGGCAAGTGCGCTTATGTTGACGCACTTTTTATTTGGATCCATTGTTCTTATAGGTCATTGTTTCGGCGTGTATATTTTTTGCTTGATTTGTGTTATAATAATAGATTATTCTATCATTGTGGGAAGTCATGTCTCAAGAAATTGCTGGATTATTTAAACCAATACCTGAGGAAAAGGAAATCTCCTCTTATTCCCAGACATGTTTAGATTGGCATAGGGGTAGAGAGTGGATATATATTTTTAACGAGAAGAGTCGCGAAAGAAAAACCCTTAAGGAGCTT
>JAZGGN010000136.1:0-14617 GCA_036480475.1 Gammaproteobacteria bacterium | reverse complement strand
AGCAATTGCTATCGACTGCGGCGTGACTTATTCAATCAAGTTATCGCCGCTTTCATTAGTACGATGTCTCCAACCATGGAGCATATGAATGCAAGATTTTTGAATGCTGTCAATGCGTAACTTCTATTTTTTTAGATAATGCTTGCACTTTGAAGCAAACTGCGTGTATACTGCGCTTCTTGAATAGATTAATTTAAAGAGGGCGCCATGGAAGCAATAGATAACCCACATGATAAAATTTTTAAACTCTCTATGCAGGATCTACATGTTGCACAGGATTTTTTCGAGTTACACTTACCTGAACCTATCAAGGCCAGTGTTGATTTAAGCACGTTGTCAACAAGTAGTGAAATGCTTATTGATTCGAATGATTTTAAAGTATCTATCCCAGATATGCTTTATACGGTACGGCTGTTTACGAGTACGCATACGGTTTATCTCTACCCAATGATTGAGCACTTATCTTCCGCGAAAGAAATATGTGTCAAAGTATTTGAGAAAAAAATTAAACTGATGCAACGCCACCGTCACATGCATCATACAAAAAAATTTCCGTTTGTTTATGTGCAAGTTTTGTATCACGGGCGTCAGCAATACCACCACTCAACCGATATCCGAGATTATATCGATGCGCCACGTCATTTAATTGAAGATAATTTGTATTCCCAGTTACAGCTTATTGACTTAAATTTAGTCGACGACACTTATTTACAGCAACATTATCGTACAGGCATGATACAACTGGCTCTGAAACATATACGTTCACCTGAGTTGCTGCAAGTTTTAAAACAAAATGCATCTTGGTTGCGCCAATTGAGTCAAGAATCTAGGCAGTTACTACTAAGTTTGTTATACTATGTGGGTCAAGTAGGTAATATCAAAGATATTGCCGTGCTCGGTGAATTGATCCACCAAGAATTACCGGAATTGGAGGAAGAAATGCAAAGTGTATTTGAACAATTAAAGCAGGAAGGGCGACAGGAAGGGCGACAGGAAGGGCGACAGGAAGGGCGACAGGAAGGGCGACAGGAAGGGGGAATGAAAGTCCGCCGCCAGTTGGCAAAGCGTTTGTTGGTACGAGGTAATTTGCTGATCAGTGAAATTTCTGACTTAACAGATTTAGCGCCTGAAACACTCCGCGAGTTGGAAAAAGAAAGCGAAACGGTATAATCCAATCCTAAAAAAACTATAGTAGCTCAATCCCTACAGCAGTTGCTTCGCCACCACCGATGCATAGAGCGGCAATGCCACGTTTTAATTGATATTGCTGCAAGGCGTAAATTAAGGTGATGATAATGCGTGCGCCAGAGCAGCCAATGGGGTGGCCTAGTGCACAGGCGCCGCCATGGACATTGACTTTATCCGCCGGTAAATCCAAATCATGCATGGCCGCTAAGGTGACCACCGCAAAGGCTTCATTGATTTCAAATAAATCGACATCGTTTAAATTCCAACCCGTTTTTTCAAGTAACTTCTTAATTGCACCAACAGGGGCGGTTGTAAACCAAGCTGGTGCTTGTGCAAAACTACTGTGCGCACAGATTTTAGCTATGGGGGTGACGCTGAATTGTTTAGCCGTCGATGCGCGCATGAGTATTAAAGCACTGGCACCGTCAGAAATTGTGCTGGAATTGGCGGCTGTGACGGTGCCTTCTTTTTGAAATGCCGGCTTTAAGCGGCTAATTTTGCTTAGTTTTTCAGGATTTGGCCCTTCATCTCGATCGATTACTTGTTTGCCTTTACGGGTGTTGATCGTCACTGGCACGATTTCAGCAGCAAAGCTGCCATCATCACTGGCTTTGATCGCCCGCTCTAATGAGGTTTGGGCAAACTTATCTTGTGTTTCACGACTGAAATGGTATTTTTTCGCGGTTTCATCGGCAAAATAGCCCATGAGTTTGCCTTTATCATAAGCATCTTCTAAGCCATCTAGCAACATATGATCTTTGAGTTCACCATGACCAAAGCGATAACCTTGGCGGGCCTTAGCTAATAAATAGGGTGCATTGCTCATACTTTCCATGCCGCCGGCAACGATGACTTGCTGACTTTCGGCAGCTAAAGCATCGTGCGCCATGATCACGGCCTGCATACCCGAACCGCACATTTTATTGATTGTCGTTGCGCCCGTTTTTTCCGTCAGTCCGGCATTGAGCGCAGCTTGTCGCGCAGGGGCTTGTCCCTGACCAGCGGGAAGCACACAGCCCATGATCGCTGCTTCAATGTGTTCCGCTGCAATATCAGCGCGTTTTGTGGCCGCTTGAATGGCAATCGAGCCTAATTCATGAGCGGCCAGTGAAGATAGGCTACCCAGCATATTGCCTTGCGGCGTTCGGGCAGCGCCAGTGATGACGATTGGATCTTGTAGCATGTTGTTCTCGCTTATTTGTGTTTGTAGCTTTATTTTAGCAAAAGTAAAATTTGTTTGTTATTTTGTTTAATCTAAATATGCTTGATATTGATAATGTTCTGATTTGGTTAATATTAATTCATGTTTTAGATATTTTTGAAGCTTTCTTAGAATAATCTTAGCTCCAGCCAAACCCAGGAAAGTCAGCTGATATTGAACCTAAGATCTCTGAACTAGTGCGAGGAGCAGGTGTTTGTGGAAGGCTTTGCTGCTGCCTCCCATGAAATGTTTTTTGAACATTCTGCTGCCTCAAATTTTCATCCAAACTTATAATGAGTTGGAGAACATATGTGCGTAAGTTACTAGTGCTAGGGTCAATCAATAGATTGAATAGTGATGTTCCATTTTCACTTCGTACCTTGTGCAGTATAGTTTCTTGGCGGAGTAAAAGATTTTTGAAATAAAAAAGTGCAAGACATGTTAAAAACCCTCCTGGAAGCTCACTAGCATCTTCTAGCTTTTGTTTATATTCCTTGTAATATTCCAGCTTATCTGCCTCACCTGTTGGTATTGAAATTTCGAACTGTGGATATAGCCTATTTAATTCAGCAATAGCTTCATCTAACACTTTGAAATTGCCTTTTGTTAATTGTGCATCATCTGAAACTAAAAGCATGATCAAACCACAATTTTGATCTGTTTGGTTATTTGCATAGAGATTAGTGCTTCCCATATCATTATTAAGAGTTCTTGCACACTGTGTAACCGCTCTTTTGAAATGCTGTTGAGCTGTTTTTGCAGGATCAAGGTGAAAACCCGTTAAGAATTTATACGACACTCTGTGTGCAAGTGAAGATATTATTTCTTCACTGCATTTTTCTTCTTCAGCGGGCTCTCCGGTAACCTTTTGTGAAAGAGCTGGTAGTTTGTCTCTTGCATCGTCTTTATATTTTCCGCATGAATCGAAAAGTAGAAAGTAAAACACACATTTTTGGTTTTTCTCAAATGTTCTAAATAATTTTTCAGCAAAATTTTCTGATACTTCTACATCTATAGTTATTTTTATATATGCTAAAAATTTTTCAAGTTTGGTGGTATAAGTTTGGCTATTATCGTTAGCCAATGCTAGTGTTTCTCTATTATTTTGTTCACGCAGTACTACATTGAGAAATTTTTCTTTGAAGACAAGGTTAATTAATTTGTATGTAAAACTAGTCAATGCCTCTCCACCGTGATTTATTATTTCACGTGCTAGTAAGCTTTGAATTTTGCAAGGAATATCAATTGTGTCATCATCAGCTAATGCTTGTATTTCTGAATTATCTTGTGTGCTCAGCATTGTATTGATAATTTTTTCTGGGATTTTCTGCTCTTTGCAATATGCAATAAATTGCTCTATCTTAGGCTGAGCAGACGGATGCTCTAAATCTGGCTTCTTAAGGCCATATTGCTTATTTAATTCTGTAGTAAACTCCCAGCCAGATAACTTGTGTGCTTTAGCGGCAAGATACAATGTGACCATGAGTTCGCTTTTATCTGTTTCACCTAATGTTTCGATAGACTGTTGAAATTGTCTTAGTTCTTTTCTGGAGAGCTTCCTTTTTTTTCCTCCTCTCTTTTCTCTCCTGCTTCCTTCTTTATCTAAATATCTGAGGCTTCCTGTTAGATTGCAATGGTTTTGTCTTAGTTCAGGTTCGTTAGGTAAGCGCGGCATTTGGCTTGCGCCGTTTAGTAGAGCAAATAGATACTCTATAGAAATAGGGCCACATGCTGATGGACCAGTATCTTTTTGTACATTAGTAATGATGGTTTTTGCTATAATACTTATCTTTTGGGGGAGTGCTGTCTTAAGGTCCGATTTAATCTTATCCTTCAATGAATCATTAGCCATTTCTAATGATTCGTATATGTGTAATTCCATGTCTTTCTCTAGTTTTCCGTCAGACCCTATTAGAATCTTTAAAGAACAGCAATTTATATGTGTTCGCTGATCATCATGATAAGGAAATAATATGCGAATTTCACCAGGAGTTTCTCCAAAATATCGTTCTGTTGATTGGATCGCCTCAACGAGTCTTGCAAAACTTCCATGTTGAGCTTCACTGACCAAGCCGCACACCAAAAAAGGAATTTTTTTGTCACCCTGTGTAATTGTGTGTGGCGATTCACCTATATCATCATATTTTTTAAAAACTATGCCATACCCCCATTCAGATAGTTCAACTTGTTTTAATTCCTTATCTTTTTGCTTGCCACTATGCGCAGGGATTTTCAATGTCAATCCTTCTCGTTCTAGGCCTGCGTCTATAATTTCTCCGAAGTCTTTGCCCTCATAGAGGCAAAACTCTTTGGGAGGGAGTGGGAGGCTGGGAGTTTGTTTAGATGCGTTTCTCTGCCAAAATTGTAGCTGATGACGATGTTGACGCTGATTTTTACGGAGAGCACGGAACATAATAATAACCTCAATAATAAAGCAAAAACTAGTGATTATTTTAACTTTTAATATTAAATTTTCCAGGGAGAGTATTAATTAAATAATTATAAATATTTATTTCCCCTGATTTATCTCGCGCAGGCGAAATTTAAATAGGGAAATAGAAATACCCCGCCCGCTTGCGGCGGGGATTTTTATTTTAGGAATTCTAAGCTGTTTCTTTGAACAATTCTCTTCCAATCAGCATTCGTCGAATTTCAGAAGTACCTGCACCAATTTCATATAATTTGGCGTCACGCAGTAGGCGGCCGCAGGGATATTCATTGATGTAGCCATTGCCCCCGAAAATTTGGATGGCTTGTAAGGCCATTTGAGTGGCTTGTTCGGCCGTGTATAAAATAACGCCTGCCGCGTCTTTACGGTTGATTTCGCCACGGTCGCAAGCTTGGGCAGCGCTGTATAGATAACTGCGGCTGGCGCTGAGTATGGTGTACATATCTGCAAGTTTTGCTTCGATCAATTGGAATTGACCGATGGGTTTATTGAATTGTTTGCGCTCATGCACGTAGGGCATAACGAGGTCTAGGCAAGCTTGCATGATCCCAACAGGTCCGCCGGAGAGGACGACGCGTTCGAAATCTAAGCCGCGCATAAGTACCTTCACACCGCCATTGAGTTCACCTAAAATATTTTCTGTTGGCACGATGCAATCGTTGAACACCAGTTCGCAAGTATTAGAGCCGCGCATGCCAAGTTTGTCGAGTTTTTGTGCATGGCTAAATCCAGTGAAATTATTTTCGATGATGAATGCAGTTATGCCTTTAGAGTTTGCCTGTGGATCGGTTTTGGCATAAACAATGATCACTTCAGCGTCCGGGCCATTGGTGATCCACATTTTGTTGCCATTGAGGATGAAGTGATCACCTTTGGCTTCAGCGCGTAATTGCATGCTGACGCAATCCGAGCCTGCGCCAGTTTCACTAATGGCTAGTGCTCCGACATGTTCGCCAGAGATGAGCTTGGGTAAGTAGTGTTGTTTTTGTGCTTTTGTGGCATGCAGGCACAGTTGGTTAATGCATAAATTAGAGTGCGCGCCATAACTGAGACCTACGGAGGCGCTGGCGCGGCTGATCTCTTCCATAGCGATGACGTGCTCTAAATATCCCATGCCCGCACCGCCATATTCCTGTTCAGCAGTGAGTCCGAGTAACCCTAATTTGCCCAGTTGTGGCCACAAATCTCGTGGAAATTCATTGTTTTGGTCGATTTGTGCCGCACGTGGGGCGATCTCTCTTTTGGCAAAATTTTGTACGCTGTCGCGCAGTAGTGCCGCGGTTTCGCCAAGTGCGAAGTGAAGTGTAGAAAACATATTGATTGTCCTTGTTATGATCTGTTACATTATCCTAGAAAAGACAGTTGATAGCGAGCAATTCGTACAATTTATAGAATTATTAAGAACGGAGCGATGGTGCACAAATTCACGCAAAACAGGGTTGACGGTTCGCATGAGTGCCCACTGACGTGAATATTTATCGTCTTTTACGGCCATTATTATTTGCCTTGCCACCGGAGTGTGCGCATACCCTGACCCTGAAGGCTTTAAAGTTTTCACCAGCCTGTTGTTTTGCGAAAATCCCACCATCACCGCGCACCGTCATGGGCATAAAATTTGCCAATCCCATCGGTTTAGCCGCAGGCTTAGATAAAAATGGCGATTATATCGATGCTTTGGCGAAATTGGGTTTTGGCTTTATCGAAGTTGGAACCGTCACACCGAAGCCGCAGCCAGGTCATGCTAAGCCACGCTTATTTCGTCTGCCATCGGCACAAGCCTTGATCAATCGCATGGGCTTTAATAATAAAGGGGTTGATTACTTAATTGCACGCTTACAACAAGCGAAATATCGTGGCGTGCTTGGTATTAACCTCGGCAAAAATTTGACAACGCCGCTGACAGCGGCCTTGCAGGATTACCAGATCAGCTTACAAAAAGTTTATCCTTATGCGGATTATATCACGATTAATATTTCATCGCCGAATACCCCCGGTTTGCGCGATCTGCAAGCGGCTTCTTATTTACGAAATTTATTGGCGGGTATTAAACAAACACAACAGCAAATGGCACAAAAATATCAACGTCAAGTGCCGATCGCGGTTAAAGTCTCTCCAGATCTCACGGAAACTGAAGTCGAAACATTGGCACACACCCTGCTTGAATATAAAATTGAGGGGGTCATCGCAACTAATACCACGAGCATGCGTGACGGTGTACAAGACTTGGCGTTGGCCAAACAAACCGGTGGTTTGAGTGGCAAGCCCTTAAGTGCGCGTTCGACACAGGTGATCAAATTACTGCATCAACATTTACAGGATAATATACCGATCATTGCCGTTGGCGGTATCATGGACAGGGAAAGTGCACAAGAAAAAATGAATGCCGGTGCCAGTCTGTTGCAGCTTTACAGTGGTTTGGTTTATCGGGGACCGGCGCTGATCAAGCAAATTGCAAGGCCCTAGTCTCTACCATGCTTTTCTAAATAACGTTGATGTTCTTCTTCTGCTTGATAAAATTCACCGATAGCGGTAATTTCAGTGACGATGGGCTGGTCAAACTGTGTTTGGGCTGCTATTTTACTTGCGTGTGCCATTGATTTTTGCTGACCATTATGGAAGAATATTGCCGAACGATATTGGTGGCCGACATCTAATCCTTGACGATCAAGGCTGGTCGGGGTATGGCATTGCCAGAAGACATTAAGTAATGCTTCATAAGAGATGATACCGTCATCGAAGAGGACTTCCACCGCTTCGGCATGACCGGTTTGGCCACCGCAGACTTGACGATAGCTTGGATCTTCGGTGTGTCCACCCGTATAGCCGACACGTGTCGTGATAACGCCAGGAATTTTACGAAATGTACTTTCTACACCCCAAAAACAGCCAGCAGCGAAAGTTGCTTTTGATTTCATGGTTTACACTACTATATGATGACATTCTAACTAACCCCAGTTCGGGATAAGTGGCTTGAAAACAACCTTTTACAAATATTGTATAACTTATTGAATTATAAATAAAATCTGAAATTTATTTGTTCACAAATTAAAAAGGTTGTTTGTTTTAAGCGAGCCAAAGGTTCAAGATTGAGGCGAAGAAGTAGAAAAAAGAGGCGTGCACTCAATGTACATAACGATTTTTTCTGCTTTTTCAACGAAAATATTGGACTTTTGGCGAAGCTTAAACATGTCACTTATCCCGAACTGGGGTTAACCATTATAAACAATTTTATCAGCTATGTTGAAGATATATAATTCGCTGACGCGACAAAAGCAGGAATTCAAACCACGAGTGCCTAACCAAGTTGGTATTTATGTGTGTGGTATGACCGTTTACGATTACTGCCACCTTGGTCATGCACGATCGATGGTAAGCTTTGATATGGTGGTACGCTATCTGCGTGCGCGTGGCTATCAAGTACACTATGTGCGCAATATTACTGATATTGATGATAAAATCATCCATCGTGCGCAAGAAGCAGAAGAAGATTATCAAACTTTAACGGCGAAGTTTATCAAGGCCATGCAGGAAGACATCAAAGCATTGAATATTTTGCCTGCAGATGAAGAACCTCGAGCAACACAGTATATGGATAGCATTATTGATTTGATCCAGCGACTCATTGATAACAATGTGGCATATATCACTGAAGAAGGGGATGTGTATTATGCAGTTGATCAGTTTGAGCGCTATGGTGAATTATCACGTAAAGATTTGCAAGGGCAGGAAGCGGGCGCGCGGGTAGAGGTTGTTGATAGCAAGCGTAATCCGTTGGACTTTGTCTTGTGGAAGTCCGCCAAGCCTGGTGAACCACATTGGCCTGCTCCTTGGGGGACTGGTCGGCCGGGTTGGCATGTTGAATGTTCAGCCATGGCGATTGAATGTCTCGGTGAAAATTTTGATATACATGGTGGCGGTTATGATTTGCAATTTCCGCATCATGAAAATGAAATTGCGCAATCTGAAGCGGCCACCGGCAAGACTTTCGCTAATTTTTGGATGCATGTTGGTTTTTTACAAATTGATCGACAAAAGATGTCTAAATCGTTAGGGAATTTTTTCACCATTAGAGAAGTTCTACAGCAGTATCATCCAGAAACCATTCGCTATTTTTTATTATCCAGTCATTATCGCAGTCAACTCAATTATTCCCTAGATAATTTGACCAGCGCAGAAGAAGCGCTGACACGTTTTTATATTGCTTTACGCGATATGGATTTAGCAAGCTCAGCTGTACCAGCGGAAAAAAGCGGTTATGAGCAACGTTTTAATGCGGCAATGGATGATGACTTCAACACGCCTGAAGCCTTGGCGGTATTATTTGAATTAACACGTGAAATTAATCGATTGCGTGAGTCGGATAATAAAGCGGCGGATCCATTGGTTGCTTTACTTAAAAAATTGGCGGCCATTTTAGGGTTGCTCGATCATAAGGCCAATGATTTTTTACAGTGGGGATCGAGTCGAGATGAAGTTAAAACCATCGAAGACTTGGTGACTGCGCGCAATGAAGCACGGCAGCAAAAAAATTGGCAGGAAGCAGATCGGTTGCGTGGTGTATTAACGAGCATGAATGTCGAACTTGAAGATCAAGCATCTGGCACAGTATGGCGGAAGATTTAGTGGGGAAATATTATGTATGAGATAACCAGGATTGAAGTAAGAGAAAAGGATGTAGGATATGAAATGGTCATTTTTTTCGTGAAAAGTGGTCATGAAGCTGAGGAACACTTTAAAAACAGTATTTATGGAATTCTTCAAGATATTAGCATAGACGGTGACGATTTTGAAAAATTGCATGGCATAAACTTTGGTCGCTCTTATATTTCTACCGAAGGAGAGTATCACCTTCCCTGTAAAATAAAATTGAACTCATTGGATGAGGCTGGTCAGATATTTGAAAAGTTGAAGAACACTAAAGTATTCAAAATATATAAAGAGGCACAAGAGCAATTTAGAAAAGATTGAGAGGCAGATGATGTTGATACTGACCATTGCTATGTCAGTCTACGGTAGAGGATAAGGAAACAATACGCATCTCATCCTATACTATTTATAATGAAATTAAAAAAAGCCAGGTAGAAACGGACCTAACTGAGCAAAAAATACCTAAGAGGTTGTTTTTCAATGCCACAATTTACTGCTGAAAATAAAGAAAAAATCATCAACAAGGTGATAGAAAGAATAGTCAGAAAATTGCCAGATAAGCAAGCAAAGCTCTGTGCTGATTTATTGCGGCAGTTATATGATACCGTGGCTTATGACGATCTGGCTTTGCACACGATAGATGATTTGTACGGTTCAGCAGTGACATTTTGGAATTTTATTTATCAGCGCAAGCCTGGTGAAACTAAAATCAGAATTTATAATCCAGAATACGAAAAACATGGTTGGCAGTCGACGCACACCATTATTGAAATTATTCATGATGATATGCCTTTCTTGATCGATTCTGTCAGCATGGAAATTAATCGATTGGATCTTACTATTCACTGGATGATGCATATTGGTGGTATGAAGATCTGCCGGGACCAGAAGCATCGTATTGCAATGATGTTGAATGAAGATCATGTGGATGATGTTGAGTGTTTTGAAGAGGCGCCTATATATATTGAAATTGATCGCCAGACTGATCCAGTTGTATTGAAAAAATTAAAAAGTAATCTGACGCAAGTACTGGAAGATGTCGGTATGGTCGTGAGAGACTGGAGAAAAATTCGGCAAAAGGTAGTTGCCGCAATTGATGATCTAGATCAAATTAAACAATATCTTCATGCAGAAGAATTAAGGGAAACCAAAGATTTTTTGTCCTGGATAAAAGATGATCATTTTACTTTTTTGGGTGTACATGATTACGAATTAATTGGTGAGGGAGAAGGACGGGCATTGAAAGCGATTGCCGGCACGGGCTTAGGTTTGTTGCATGATCACAGTAAAGCGGATGAAGCACATGGTCAAATGCTAATGACGCCAGAGGCTTCCAGGTGGGTGCTTTCAGCACAGATTTTATTAATTTCAAAGACAGACACGCGGTCGACTGTACACAGGCCAGTTTATTCAGATTACATAGGAATTAAGCGTTATAATGAGTGTGGCGAAGTGATTGGTGTTCGTTGTATTATTGGACTTTATACTTCGATTGCTTATAACACAAACCCCAGCCGAATCCCTTTTCTACGTCATAAAGTAGCTATGGTGATAGAGAAAACTCTGTTAAATAAAGCAAGCCATGCTGGTAAGGCACTGATTAATATTCTAGAAACTTTGCCACGTGATGATTTATTTCAAGCGAGCGTTGACGATCTGCTTGATTTGGCGATGGGGATTTATCATTTACAAGAACGGCGTCGGATCCGTTTATTTGTGCGCAAAGAGGTTTATGGACGTTTTATTTCCTGTTTAGTCTACGTTCCAAAAGATCGTTATAACACGGACTTACATCGACAGATTCAGATAATTTTTAGAAATACTTTTGCAGCCAAAGAAATTACTTTTTTCACCCGATTTTCAGATTCAGTATTGGCAAGGATCCATTTTGTAATTCGCATCGATCCTGAAGTAATACTTGAATATGATGTGAAAGAAATTGAAAAAAAATTAATTCAGGTGGGTCGATCCTGGGGAGATGATCTGGCAAGCATGTTGCTGGATGTATTTGGGGAAGAGCGTGGTAATGACTTAGTTAATAAATATGGCAATGCTTTTTCAGCCAGCTATCGTGAAGAAATTCAACCGCGCACTGCTGTATATGATATTAAGCATATTGATCGGTTGAAAGATAAAGATAGCCTGGAGATCAATTTTTATTTACCAGTAAGCACATTTAAAGGCACATTGCACTTAAAAGTATATCTCTATGATAACACCATTCCCTTATCAGATGCTCTACCAGTGCTGGAAAATATGGGGTTGCGTGTTATTAGTGAACATCCTTATTCTTTACGATCTCAAGATGGGCGCTTAATTTGGATCAATGACTTTGGGATGCGCTATGATGCAAGCACACTGTTATATTCGGATGATCTTAAGGAAAATTTGCAGGAAATATTTAACAGAGTATGGCGCGGTGAAGTAAAAAGTGACAGCTTGAATAAGCTGGTGTTAAAAGCAGGATTAAACTGGCGAGAAATTGTTGTGCTGCGTAGCTATGCAAAATATTTGCGCCAGATCGGTTTTACCTTCAGTCAGGATTATATTGAACATACCTTAATCACTCATGTTGATATTACCAAAAACTTGATTGGTTTATTTCTACTGCGCTTTGATCCGAACAGTCAAGAAGATTATGAGGCTAAAGTAGAACCTTTAGAAAATGAATTACTTGAAGCAATGGATGCGGTTGCTAGTCTTGATGAAGACCGGATTTTGAAGTGTTACCTTGCCTTGATTAAAGCGACATTGCGAACTAACTATTTTCAACGGCAGGAAAATGATAATTATAAATCTTATCTGTCATTTAAATTTGCACCGGGTGAAATTCCATCTATGCCTGTGCCAATACCTCAATATGAAATATTTGTTTATTCCCCAAGATTTGAAGGCGTACATCTACGTGGTGCAAAAGTGGCGCGAGGCGGTGTGCGCTGGTCAGATCGTCGTGAAGACTTTCGTACAGAAGTTCTAGGTTTGATGAAAGCTCAGCAAGTCAAAAATGCAGTAATTGTTCCCGCAGGTGCCAAGGGTGGTTTTATCCCGAAGCACTTACCTGAAGGTGCAAGTCGTGAGGTGATTTTGGCAGAGGCGATCAGTTGTTACCAGAATTTTATACGTGGACTCTTAGATGTTACTGATAATCGTAAAGGCGAAGGCGTGGTTAAACCAAAAGATACCGTTTGTTATGATGAAGATGACCCCTATCTAGTTGTTGCCGCTGATAAAGGTACGGCGACATTTTCAGATATTGCGAATGAAATTGCAGAGGAATACGATTTTTGGTTAGGAGATGCTTTTGCTTCAGGCGGCTCAACAGGTTATGACCATAAAAAGATGGGAATTACTGCACGTGGTGCATGGGAGTCAGTCAAACGCCATTTCCGGAAGTTAGACATAAATGTTCAAACCACTTCTTTTACTGTGATTGGTGTTGGTGATATGGCTGGCGATGTGTTTGGTAATGGGATGTTATTATCCCGCCATATTAAATTAGTGGCTGTATTTAACCATGCTCACATATTTTTAGACCCAGATCCTGATATCAAAGTAAGTTATAAAGAAAGAGAGCGCTTATTTAATTTACCTCGCTCAAGCTGGGAGGATTACAATACTGATTTAATTTCTAAAGGAGGTGGGGTATATAAACGTAGTGCTAAATCGATTAAATTATCTGCTCAAGTTAAAGCTTTATTAGGTTTAGAACAGAGTAAAATTGTGCCCAATGAATTGATTAGAGCAATATTACGAGCACCTGTTGATTTATTATGGAGTGGTGGAATTGGTACATTTATTAAAGCGAGCTCAGAAAGTGACAGTGATGTTGGTGATAAAACCAATGATGGGATCCGAATTGATGCTAATGAACTGGTATGTAAAGTAATTGGTGAAGGTGCTAACTTGGGTGTCACACAATTAGCACGTATTGAATATGTATTAAATGGTGGTTTGGCCTACACAGATTTTATTGATAATTCCGGTGGGGTTGATTGCTCTGATCACGAAGTTAACATTAAAATTTTACTCAATGATATTATCGAGAATGGTGATATGACAGAGAAACAGCGTAATATATTACTTGCTGAAATGACGGATGAAGTCGGTGATTTGGTTCTGCATAGTAACTATAAGCAAGCACAAGCGATCAGTATTGCTGCTAATTTTTCTGCGGCTAACAATGAATTATACGTCCGTTACATCGATTACCTAGAAAATCAAGGCGTATTGGTTCGTTCACAAGAATGTTTGCCTGAAGCAAAAGTATTAATCGAAAGAAAATTAGGCGGAAAAGGTTTAACGGCGCCTGCTATTGCTGTTTTGTTGTCCTATACTAAAACTCTGGTTAAAGATGCAATATTGAATTCGGATATTTTGGAAGATCCTTACTTATCTGAAGCTTTAGTGTTGGCATTCCCTCAGGCTATTCGTGAAAATTATCGAGAGCAAATGGCAAAACATCGCTTACGCCGTGAAATTATTGCGACACAAGTGAGCAATAAAATGATCAATGAAATGGGATTAACCTTTGCTTATCGACAAGCAGAAGAAACAGGTGAAGGCATTCCTATTATTGTGCGTGCTTATACGATTGCACGCAGCGTTTTTGAAACGGATGCGTTATATCAGGCCATTGAAGCACTGGATAATAAAATTCCAGAAGAGACACAGATGGATATTATGGCATTTGTCATGCATTTATTGGGTCGAGCGACACACTGGTTCTTGCGTAATCGCCGTGGTCATCAGGATATTGTGACAATCGTTGATTATTTCTCCGCCGATGTAAAAAAATTTCGTGCGATTTTACCTAAAATTCTGGGAGAAAAAGGAAAAGCATACGTGGAAAGTCAAACTAATGATTATTTGACCCTGGGAATGACAAAGAAATTAGCGCAACAGCTCGCACAAATACGTTTTTTATTATTTTCTTTAGATATTATTGAAATCAGTAAGGAGTCAGATTTTACTTTACAGCAAGTGGCATCGATTTATTTTTCCATTGGTGAACATTTTGGTTTAGATTGGTTGCGTGGGCAAATCTTCAAGCATGCCAGTGAAAGTCACTGGGAAGCTTTGTCTAAGGAGGCATTGCGCGATGATTTTAATTGGCAGCAACGCAAACTTACCAT
>JAZGGN010000135.1:0-4278 GCA_036480475.1 Gammaproteobacteria bacterium | reverse complement strand
TGATCCTCAAGGGTGAAGCATTGATACGCATCGTCGAGGAACAACAATCCGCAGGTCGCCTCATTGTCAGAAATGAATCGTTCTAACCGCAATTTCATGACTAATCCTCCTTACGGCACAATATATTTCAAACCGAAGACCAGAATAAACGTCAACCCAGCCCACATGATGCTGGTTCTGGTCTGCAGCTTGGCTTGCTCTTTGGCTTCAATCACGCGTTGATCGGCGCGGGTTTTTTCGGTCTCGTCCATCCGTTGATGGATGCGGGCAAGTCCGCGTTTCATTTCAGCCTCAAAGGCGTCGGCCCGGCGGTTTCGTTCCTCGCAAAACTTCTCATGTGAACTCAGCTTATCCAAAGCACTTCTCGCCATACTGCGTGCCTCATGGTCAATGACCGGATCATGCGTATTCTCCTGATCTTTGGTCATGATGGGGTATCCGTTTGTTTGTGTTTAATATCCTGCCAATATTCACCTGCCAAAACTAAAACCGCCATAATGACGGCAAAAATTCTGCGTGACTCAAATACGAGTCTGTGATTTTTAAACATTAGCCTTACCTCCTAATTTGCGTTAGGGGTTGGGGTTAGCCCTCGATCGTTGCAATCCTAGCGGTCGGGGGCGCTACATAAAGATGTTGTTACAAAGTATAGTGTTTATTTTTGTGAATTACCACCATATACGGGATAGCGTTTACGGAGCGTATCAAGATGGGCTTCATCTGACGATGCAGAATTTTTGCGTTCCTTGGCTGTTTGGTAGGCAGAGTCCAGGGAAACTGAGCCCGATAAAACGCCATCAGCAAGATCGGATGCGTGTTTCAACACCGGTTTTGAACTTTGGATTACCGACACGCAAACCGGTACCTCGAAGCTTTGCGCCATTAGTGGATGCTGGTTTAAAGTTGAACTCACAGAATTATCCAAGCCAGATGACGATCACTTAGAGGAGCAGCCAAATCAACGCACAAAATAAACCAACACCAACGGCGGTGGCCCGCCGGATACGCGCGTTGGAAAGTGCCCAAATAGACCTGGGATGTTTCGCGATGCTTTTTATCATTTTGGGGTTAAGCGATATCGGCACCTATTTTATAGGGTTTATGATTCCGGCCGTATTGTGTTCATGGAGCGTTTACCGGATTAGCCGCCATATCAAACAAATCAACTTCACCAATACCATTCACGACGATCACGATTTAGATTGGATATCTTTAAACCGGCTCATTGAAAAACCACTATGGCAAATTATCTTTTCACGGTGAGCCCGCCGATAATGACGGTGAAACTGTGGTCAATCTCCATTACCGGTGTTACGATCTTGATTATCAAGTCAGACTGGCACCATTAGCGAAAGGGTATACAAGATCATGAAGCAGTCTCCTCGGCAAACCAATATGATTGAAAAATTAACACAAGAACAAATTGATAAAATGCCATTGTATGTTGATAGGTGGCTAAAGATAGCGCTTTCAACGGAACCATTGGATTTTGGCAGAGCAAAAGAAGCAGCGATCAAATGTTATGAAATTGCTGGTCTAGAGCCACCAAAATATTTTTATCATTTTGAATCGCCTTACTCAGCAGCAACCGGAGCGGCAATTTTGGGTTTGGGGGGGTCGGGTGTAGATAAAAATCAGGTCAGGGATCAGGTCGAGGATCAGGTCGAGGATCAGGTCAGGGATCAGGTCAAGCATCAGGTCGAGCATCAGGTCGAGGATCAGGTCAGGGATCAGGTCAGGGATCAGGTCGGGGCTCAGGTTTGGCGTCAGGTCAGGGATCAGGTCGAGGAACAGGTCTGGGCTCATGTCGGGGCTCAGGTCTGGCATCAGGTCGGGGCTGCTCAGGTCTGGGCTCAGGTCTGGGCTCAGGTCGAGGAACAGATCTGGGGTGCCCGCAATGCTGAGTGGTTAGCATTTTACGATTTTCTTACTACGGAACTTAATATTAAGTATGACAATAAATTGTCCGGTCTAATTGAACTATCCAAGCATTGCGGTGGGTGGGCACCATATGAAAACGCTGTAATATTGCAAGATCGCCCATACGAAATTAATTGGGATGATCAAAAGCGGTTGCATTGCGAAGATGGCCCAGCGATAAAATACCGTGATGGTTTTTGTGTTCATTCATGGCATGGCACCAGAATACCGAAAGAATGGCTGGACGGTCGCATGCTCACTCCCAAGATTGCATTAACGCATGAGAATGTTGAACAGCGCCGCGCAGCCTGTGGGATTTTGGGTACACGAGAACTATGAGTATATTAGATTTGATGAAAGCCTTCATCTTAACAATTCAAAAAATTTATGAGGCTTTTGTCGCCACCAGAGCTGTATATGAAAAAATTATTTGGTTCGTCAAACGGGTGCGGGGATACCTTTGTCTTATCCTGGTATCAATATTTTATATCCTATTTATTGAGAATTTATATTAATTTTACCAGCGTCGAAAGTATCTGAGGCACCAACTGTTGTGATGCGAATACTATCTAATGCGGCGCTTAATGATTTTGAACTGCTCGATTGGAGTGTCGAATCACCACCAGGACCAGTTGAAGATAAATTAGCTGTCATCGCCCAAGTAAATGTAGATGTATCTAATAATGTTAAGGTTATCGTACCGTGTAAAAATTTCCCTGAGGATATATTTCTTATTCCTAAACCCGTTGTAAAGACTTCAACACCGGTGCCACCTGCCGCAATAGATGACGCTGTACCTAAATAGCCAGTAGTTTCAAATCCGCCACTATCTCCAAGTTGTATTAAATAACTATTAGACCCACTGGTAGAAACACCATCAAAATTAATTTTTATTTCTTTCGCACCAGTTAAACCGGTAAAATCAATCACTGTTCCAGAAGTTGTTGCCTGCGGAGTTCCAAGTAAAATATTCTCAGTTATCGCCGTTCCATCGACCTTTGATATACGAATATCAAATTGAGTTGTTGTGTCCGCATAGACTTCGAGAATGTCCCCCGCTTCTGTGGTGAAATCCGCGCCGCCTTGCAAAGCGAGATTGGCGCTATTTGTTAACGTAACGGCATCATCAAATATAATGGTACGTCTTGCGCCAACATTAGGGGCCGTACCAAATGATGTACAAGCTGTGGTGCCAGTTATATGAAGAGTATTACCGTCGGTCGCCCAAATATTAGTTGTTGCATTAGAAGCAACGCTTGAACCTTTATAAAATGAAACAACTTTAGCATTTTGATTTGTCCACTCAAAAATATCATCTGTTTCATTAAAGGCGACAATCACAACCTGGTTTGCTTCAATGTCACCAGCGACTAACTCTTCGGTGTGATTTTTTAAAACGGACTTTGCCCCGACATTATCAACATTGAATGTAACGTCCCCAGTGTTAACTGACACTGAAACAAAAACATACTGCTGCTTATCGATATAGGCGCTTATCGATGGCGATCCACTTCCGACTATTACGTTGCCGCCTTGTATATTGCTTACTGTTGTTATGCCGGTTGATAATGTCTGTCCGTTATCCAGTGATTGGAATTCTTGACCGCCACCAACATTATCAACTTGGAGTGAATATTTACCCTCTACCCAAATTTTATTTGTACTACGCCCATACTGATTTAGGGATTGAGGGTTTGCAAGAGGAGTGGTTAATTGACGATCCGCAAATATAGGTATACTGCTTTTGGGGTCACCATTGACCGCCCCAATATATAGTTTGCCACCGACGAGCGGCCTGCCGCTGACATCGTAATAAATTGTGTGTTCGTCGAGCGTTGCGGGCATCGTCTAAATCCTCTTAATTGGTGCCAAAAAGGTAAGCAGAAATAATCGTCGAAACAAAAACAAAAAATCCTGTTTCTACATTCGAAAGTAATGTTTGTTCATCGATTCTGGCCTCTGTTAATCCTTTCATATTAGGTTTTCTATTAACAACCATATTCACGCAACCTAGCAAGCATTCTTTCTTCATCATATTTCTTCATTTCTTTTGTATTATATTGTCTACTGGGATCATTCGCCCAAGCGAATAAAAACCAAACCAAATGTGCTATTATAGCTACTTGCCAATTAAATAAAGCTCCTACAATGAAAGCAGGCACCATTAAATTAAAAAATGCATGCACCATTAAATAAATTCCTCCTCTTCTGCTTCCAAGATCGCGATTATGCCCAATCTCTCCGCAATAGTAGGAAAATCACGCCTAATTCCCTTTAATGTTTTTGTTATTGCTGGTTTAGTTTTAAGCGCTCTAGCAACAGCTCTATCATCGCCCCCAGCCTTAACAATAAACGTTG
>JAZGGN010000134.1:0-4578 GCA_036480475.1 Gammaproteobacteria bacterium | reverse complement strand
TACAGGTTCTAAAATGTTAAGCATCGTGATAACAGCAACACCACCTGCAGATGGCGGTGGCACAGTGACAATATCAATGTTTTTATATTTCCCATATAAAGGGGCACGCACTTCAACCTCAAAGGATTCTAAATCTTTCAAAGTCCAAATACCGCCGCGCTCTTGTACTGCATCCACCAATTTTTTAGCGACTGGTCCTTTATAAAAACCATCATGCCCATCTTTTGCTAAAGTCCTAAGCGTATTTGCCAAATCTTTCTGTACTATTTTTGTGCCTATCATGGGAATTTGCTTCTCATGTAGAAAAATACTGGCACTGCTTGGGTAATGATTCAGTAATTTTAGCACATAGGGTTTAGAGACAACCTGTTGGAACAATGTATCAACTAGAAAACCGCTCTCAGCCCAATAAATTGCCGGAGCCAGCGTGGTTGATAACGGTAGTTTGCCATAATTTTCAGCCAAATAAGCCATTGCCGCAGGTTCACCAGGAATAGCAGCAGATAAGGGACCGACTAAAGAGGAATAAGGCTTAATATCACCCTCGTCATCCAAAAACATATTTTTAGTTGCCGCTAAGGGTGCACGTTCACGACTATCAATGACAACGTCAGTATCTTTAGCAGCATTATGGAGCAACCAAAAGCCACCACCACCTAAGCCGCTATTATAGGGCTCAACAACAGCTAAAACTGCCGCCACAGCTACTGCCGCATCAAAAGCATTACCACCCTTGGCAAAAATTTCCATACCAGCCTGCGTTGCTAAGGGATGTGCACTCGCAATGGCATTTACCGGGGGTTTTTGTGCTTCAGCATGCACGCTGAATGAAATTCCAAGATATACAACACTAATGCAAAGTGTCAATACTCTTCTTATTTTGATAGTCCCTATCATTGCACTCTCCTTGAGTCTTATGCTCTATTTTTGCAGCTTATGGTATTTTGCCAATAACTGTGACTTTGTTTCTTCATGCTGTGGATCTAGCAAAATACAATCGTCTATCGGACAAAGCTGCTGACACTGTGGTTCGTCAAAGTGACCGACACACTCCGTGCATTGCTCCAGCTTGATCTCATAGATCCATTCCCCTTCAAATATTGCGTCATTTGGGCACGCTGGCGCGCAAACATCACAATTGATACACTCGTCAGTAATAATTAAAGCCATCAATAACCTCATCCCATACTTCACTATAGCAGGATATTAGAAATTTTTTTAAAACAATCTACATTTTACTCGCTTTTATGGTGTTGTTATAGAATTTTTCCAACTAACGGCCTGCGGCAACCGCCAAGAGGGCTGATTGCACTTCAGGAGGCACAAATGGCATCACATCCCCCCCTAGGAAGGCAATTTCTTTAACCAGTGTAGAAGAAATATAGGCATGCTGTTCTGTTGGTGTTAAAAATACAGTTTCTATATTCGGTGTCAGACGACGATTCATTGCTGCCAATTGAAATTCATATTCAAAATCTGATACGGCACGCAAGCCCCGTACAATGACGTTTGCTTCATGCTGACCAGCAAATTCAGTCAGTAAATTGCTAAAGCCACAGACTTTAATGTTCGTATATTTGCTAAGTACAGACACACTAAGATCGATGCGCTGCTGTAATGAAAAAACTGTTTTTTTATTCTTATTTTCAGCAATAGCGACAATAACGCGGTCAAATAGCCTGATGGCGCGTTCAATAATATCAACATGGCCATTAGTAATGGGATCAAAAGTACCCGGGTAGATTGCGATGTTTTTTTTATTCATTAGATGATCCATAATGCAGTGGTGCCATTCTTATTCTATCACCTGGCTTTACTTTAAGCAGCTTTGCAACTTGCTGATCAAGGGTGTAATTATCACCATCAACACATAAATCACCAATGCAAGCGCGAAAATCCAGGCTCGTGTTACTTAACAAATATTTTTCTCCTGGCAATTGCCTAACAACATTCTTAAGTGTAACCGTGCAACTATTTTCTACGGTATGAATTTGATCACGTTGTGCTTCGAATGTTGGTCCTGCATCAAAAATATCGACATAGCCTTGATAAATAAAGCCCTCTTTCTGTAGTATTCTCAACGCAGGCCGGGTAAGTTGGTGAGGCTGGCCAATCGCTTGTTGCGCATTTTTGCGCAATAATTGTATATAAATAGGATGGCGTGGCATTAAATCAGCAATAAATTGCTTATCAGTTTTCACAGTTAACTCGTCAGCCTCACGGTAACTCATATTAAAAAAGTGTTTACCCACATTTTCCCAAAATGGCGACTGTCCTTGCTTGCTCGATACACCCCGCATTTCTGCAATAATTAATGGTGTGAATCGCTGTGGGAATTGCCCAATAAATAAGAAACGCGCTCTGGACAAAAAACGTCCAGCACCTTTTCTATGGTAATCAGGATGCAATAATAAGCTACAGATCTCTGTTTGCCCTTGGTAATCATTGACTAGACGCAACAAAGAATATTCATTATGCAGATCGAGTTGCCGGCATATACGGGTAATTTTACTCAATTTATAAGAGTAAAAGGGCGCGCCATCCCCCACTGCCGCATTAATACCAGTGACACCTATGACTTTTTTATTAATCGTATCTTCTAAGACGAAGAAATAATGCTCATTGAATGGTTTTTGGACAGTAGCAGCTAAAGCTTTGAGTGAAGTATTAATACGCTCAGCTAATATTGCTTTATCTGTCGGTAAAGTTGTCAAGCCAATACCGCCGAATTGCGTTAATTTAACAATTGCTGATAAATCTTTCTTTCTAACCGGCCTAAATAAAAGCATATTGCCTTTCCATAACAGCGAAATTTAGTAATAATCAAGGTATTGTAAATTATTTTATAGCAGATTAAACTGCCACACTCATGATACATTCAAAATATGAATTCCAGCGCCCAGATTGGTGGTAGATTTGGACAAAAACAAGGAAAATCACGCGAATTTTAGTAAGGCTAAATGACAAGTGATTTTCCTTGTTTTTGTCCAAAGATGCGGCCAATCTGGGATGCTGGAATTCATATTTTGAAGTATCACGGGTATCTCTACCTGAATTACCTTAGAGTTAGTGCTTGTACTAGGGCAGTAAGTAACCACAGTAGTGTTTAACTCTACAAAGAAACCTATCCTCAAAGAGGAAGAAAGTTATTATTTCATCATTCATTAAAAAACTACTGGGTCAAAATAAAGCCAGTCGCACAACACCACCTGATCATGCGGTTATTTCCCGGTCGCAGCACTGCATATCAAAAGCTGATATCAGTAATAATGCATTGTCAGTTTTGAATCGCTTATCTCATGCAGGATATAGCGCTTATCTGGTTGGGGGTTGTATTCGTGATTTATTATTACACCACGTGCCTAAAGATTTCGATGTTGTCACCAATGCTCACCCACAACAAATCAGAAAATTATTTCGTAATTGTCGATTAATTGGCCGTCGCTTTCGTTTAGCACATATTTATTTTGGCCGTGAAATTATTGAGGTTGCGACGTTTCGCTCAGATCAGACACACCAATCTAGTCAGCAGCATAAAAGTGATACTGGACTCATTTTGCGTGATAATGTTTACGGTGAGATCCATGAAGATGTTTGGCGGCGAGATATCACTATTAATGCGTTATATTACAATATAACTGACGCCTCAATCATTGATTTTACGAGTGGTTATGCGGATATTAATAAAAAAATTATTCGCTTAATCGGTGAACCTAAGTCACGTTATCAAGAAGATCCTATTCGCATATTACGAGTGATCCGTTTAGCTGCTAAGTTGTCATTTCAATTACAGGAAGATACTGAAAAAGCGATTTATTCCGAGAAAGAGCAATTAATGCTCGTTCCCAAAGCACGCTTATTAAATGAAATAATTAAATTGTATCACAGTGGTAAAGCTTGCACTGTGCAGAAAATGCTACAGCACTATGATTTACTTAAATTTTTATTTCCATTGCTTGCAGAAACATTGCTTGCTGATGATCATGAGCAAGCCGTGAAATTTTTACATCAAAGTCTTCAGCAGACTGACAAACGCATTAATGACAATAAACCAGTAAACCCTGCTTTTCTATTTGCGGTATTACTTTGGCACCCACTGCAAAGACAAAAACAAGCATTATGTGAAGCAGGCATGGATCCTTTACGCGCGCTAGAAGTTGCAATGCGAGAAATAATTTCTGTACAAAACAAGCAAATTAATATTACGAGGCGTTATTCACAGATCATGCGTGAGATCTGGATATTACAATATCGCTTACCAAAACGTTACGGACAACAAGCCTTTAGAGTGATAACCCATCCACGTTTTCGCGCGGGTTATGATTTTCTTCTCAACCGTGCTGCTAGTGGTGAAGCACCAATTGAATTAGCAGATTGGTGGACTCAATTTCAAAAAGTAAAGCCAGAGCAACAACAGAAAATGGTAGAAGAAGTGGAAGAAAACAGTCGCCCTCGTCGTAGAAAACGCAAACCAAAACCTGAAGAGGAAGGATGAAGCTTATCAATGCATATATTGCTTTAGGCAGTAATCTTGAAAGTCCAACAACACAAATTAAAACTGCTTTGCTTGAACTCGAT
>JAZGGN010000133.1:0-3784 GCA_036480475.1 Gammaproteobacteria bacterium | reverse complement strand
TTTTGTGCCCGTTCCTAACGACTTTACAATGAAAATTATAGACTACTATATTGCTAAAACTATCCTCTCAGCCATTGGCATTATTGTTTTGCTACTGATTGGCTTGTTTATTTTTATGTTATTTATCGACCAGTTAAGCAATATTGGCTATGGTAATTATGGCGTTTGGCAAGCACTTTTTTTTGTGCTTTTGCAAGTACCAGCGCAAATGTATTCATTCTTTCCAATTGCAAGTCTGCTGGGTAGTTTGATTGGTTTAGGGATCTTGGCAACGAATAGCGAATTGATTATTGTACGTGCTGCTGGCTTTTCCATTGCGCAAATTATCGTAACTGTTTTGAAAACATCCTCTGTACTTATCGTGCTTATTGTATTAATGGGAGAAATACTTGTCCCTCGATTAACAACATTTGCCGAAAACTACCAGGCAGCAGCAATGAGCGGCAGTAAGATTTTGTCTTCGTCAGGTAGTGTCTGGTTGCGTCACCAGGATGATTTCACATATATAGGGAACGTCGTTAGCGAAGATCAATTACAACTTATCAGTCAATATCAATTTAATCAGGATAGACAGTTAACAGAAATATTGTCTGCCAAACAAGCAGTTTATCGTGATAATCAATGGATCCTACAAGAGGTGACACAGCAACATATCAGCAATACACAAGTTGATACACATCAACTTGAACAAATGCAGTGGGACATTGACTTAAATATTTCTTTTCTTGAATTGATTGTGCGTGAACCTGATGAAATGCCACTGTCACAATTGTATCGCTTTATTAGAGCTGAACAGCAAGCAAATGACTATAAGCTGGCCTTTTGGCAACGTATTGCGCAACCTTTTGCAACAGTCATCATGATGTTGTTGGCCATTCCTTTTGTTTTTGGTCCATTAAAATCAGCAACGCTGGGCTCGCGCTTTCTCGCCGGCGCCAGTGTCGGCTTTGGTTTTCACATGCTCGATAAATTTTTTGGTCCAGTCAGCATGGTATATCAATTACCGCCTATCGTGGCCGCGTTTGCGCCTGCTTTATTGTTCGTTGTGATCGGTTGTTTAATGTTACGCCGAATAAACTAAGCACCCTTGCTATAAGGAACGGGCATCTAGTACCTAAGGCTTTGTTCCAGTATAATACCCGCAGGTTCAGCAATAGAGTGTTATAGGGGACAATAAGAAGTGTTTAAATTATTAGCAAAGACAATGTGGGGTTGGCTGGATACGGAAGTTAGAAATAAGCAAGATATCGTAGAAAATCCAGACAGAATCAATTGGTTTCGGGTGTCCCCGTTCATTGGTGTCCATCTTGGATGTTTTCTTGTCTTTTGGGTGGGATTTAGCTTTACCGCATTATTTATCGCTTTATTTCTATACGCGTTGCGTGTTTTCACCTTAACCGGATTTTATCACCGCTATTTTGCCCATCGCACTTTTAAATGTAATCGTTTCTGGACCTTTGTCTTTGCTTTTATAGGCGGCTTAGCCGTACAAAGAGGCGCCTTGTGGTGGGCAAGTCACCATCGCCACCACCATCAGCATTCGGATGAAGAGACTGATGTACATTCACCGATACGTCATGGCTTTTTGTGGAGTCATGTGCTGTGGTTTTTGGCCAATAAGAACTTCACTACACGTTATTCATTAATCAAAGATTGGCAGAAGTACCCAGAGTTGGTCATGTTAAATCGTTATGATCTTGTACCACCGCTCGCACTTATTCTGGGATTACTACTGACAGGGTGGTTACTGCAAACCTTTGCACCACAGTTACAAACAAATCCTTTGCAATTATTAGTCTGGGGCTTCTTTATTTCAACGGTTGCTGTTTACCATGTGACTTTCAGTATTAATTCTTTATCACATACCTGGGGCAAACGACGTTATGAAACCAGTGATACGAGTCGTAATAACTGGGTGTTGGCCTTACTAACTTTTGGTGAGGGTTGGCATAATAACCACCATCATTACCCAGCAACGGTACGACAGGGCTTTTACTGGTATGAAATTGATATTAGCTATTACGTTCTAGTAATGCTTTCATGGCTGCATATCGTTAAAGACTTAAAGAAAATACCCAAGAAAGTTTTAGACAGCGAGCAAATTTCCTGACCATCCAAGGCGAGTGGGGATCTTACTTAAGTGCACTCTTTGAAGGATAATGGGCGGGTATAAACCTAGAAATCGCCTAAACAATGATAGCCCTCCTGGACCCTGGTAGATGGATCTGGTCAAACTAGTTAGTCAGACCCACTACTTTTCAGAATTGTACCTGCCACAACCAGCTATAACACGGCTGGTTGTGGTAAAACGCCTCTTTGAACCATTTCTAGGTCACAAAGGACAACCTACTGATATAATTACACCATATCCTTTAGCTTCTTTAGCGCTCTTATTTTAACAACCGTGCGCGCAGGCTTGGCTTTAAATACAGTTGGTTCTTTGGTAAATGGGTTGATCCCTTTACGCGCTTTAGTTGCAGGCTTACGTACGGTTACAACTTTACATAGCCCTGGAATGGTGAAGTGACCCACTGCATTTTTCTTTATAGAGCGCTCTAAGAGAGCCGAAAATTCTTCAAATATAGCGGAAACTTGCTTCTTGCTTGCATCTGCAGCTTCAGCCAGAAGGGTGTATAGCTGCGTTTTAGTCAACGCTTGCTTTAGTACAGTGGCTTTTTTAGCCGGCGCTTTCTTAGCAACAGCTCTCTTAGCAACAGTTTTTTTAGCCGCTGCTCTCTTAGCGACGGGTTTTTTAGTACTACTTTTCTTTATTCTTGGCATTATTATCCTCCTCGGAAAACATATTTAAAGTAGTCGCATATCTCTATGCGGACGGTTATATTAACACATAATTCAATATTGCTAACCTTGCAACAACGATATATTAATAGCTTTTTTTAAATATAGCCAGCTTTAATAGGCTTTTTCTAGGTTTAAGCTAAAAATACGTGTAAAATAGGGTGCTTCTGTCCGAGCTAAATTAACTTGGGGAAAGCCTAAGATGCATGCGTAGCTGCGGAATTTAAATAGAAAGAAACGGTTTTGCCAATGATTCACTCAGCTCACTTTTTCGGATAAATAAATGGGTACTGTGCACCTACATCATTATCGCTGGTTATTTCTTACGGCTGCAATTGTTCTTTTGGATCAATTTTCTAAATATGTAATTTTAGCACAATTTGAGCCGTATCAACCCTATCAAATCACCGCTTTTTTTAATATTACCCTCGCTTTTAATACCGGTGTTGCCTTTAGCTTTTTAGCACAAGCGCAAGCGCAAGGTTGGCAGCAATGGATCTTAGTCATAGTTTCCAGTGGCGTGAGCATTGGCGTTTTATGTTGGTTGTATTACTTACCCGCAAAAGAACAATGGACTGCAGCTGCGTTAGCGTTAATTTTAGGTGGCGCCATCGGCAATATCATTGACCGTATCATTCATGGTTACGTGATTGATTTCCTGCAACTTCATATTCAAGATTATTATTGGCCAGTATTTAATGTGGCTGATTCAGTAATTACCATCGGTGCCGTCATGCTCGTCCTCGAATTTTTTTGGCCCGTGAAAAAACAGGATTAAAGTACTAGATTAATTTTAACTTAGGGGGAAGCAGTTGCCAGTTACTTTGATTTTCTCCTAAAACCTAACTATGATGAGGCTAAGGAACGGTCACGAAATAACTTCCGTGTTTAGCGCTCAGATTTATGCCAGATTGAATCGTTCCGATTGAGAAAAACCGCAGAACTACCCGAGGTAATGCGAGGATTTTTCGACTGAGCAACGATT
>JAZGGN010000132.1:0-7100 GCA_036480475.1 Gammaproteobacteria bacterium | reverse complement strand
CTGGCAGTCGCTGAAGAAAGCACGGGTTCAGGCTCAGCTTTTGCCGCCGTCGCCTCTGATTGTTCACGTGCACTTCTATCTTTATTCTCTAATTTTTCAAGTTCATCTGGATCACAGTCTATACCATCAATATTGGTAAGTTCGTTGCATAGCTCATCCATGCTCAAACCTGCATCTAATAAATCCTGCAAGCTAAAGCCAGCAGCCAACAATTCTTCCGGCGTGAAGCCTGCTGCCAATAATTCTGCCGCAGTAAAACCTGCCGCTTTTAATTCTGCTGCAGTGAATCCAGCGTCTTTTAATTCTTTAGCACTGAATCCAGCATCTTTTAATTCTTTAGCACTGAACCCAGCATCCTTCAATTCTTTAGCTGTAAATCCAGCATCCTTCAATTCTTTAGCTGTAAATCCAGCATCTTTTAATTCTTTAGCACTGAATCCAGCATCTTTTAATTCTTTAGCGCTGAATCCGGCTTCTTTTAATTCTGCAGCACTAAATCCAGCATCTTTTAATTCTTGCGCACTATAGCCACAATCACGTAATTGTGCAGCGGTATAACCCATATCTTTTAATTGTAGAAGTTCAAAACCAGCTGATTTTAAATCCTGACAACTACAAGCTTCCATAATATCTGCTAATATTCCACCTTGTGCTATTGCTAATTCAATCACTTCTTTATTACAGTTACCATAAACTGCTGCTAAAGATTGACCCTCAGAAAACTCTTGTGAATCAATCAGCGTAGGAATAGCACTCTTCCCTGTTTTTCGAGCAGCCTCTGCCTGTTGAGCGTTCTGCTCTTGCTGTAATTCTGCATATTGCTTGGTTTGGTCAACCGAACCAGGGATCGAGCGAAGCCCTGAAGGACTACCAGCAACATTCGCGCGCGCCATAGATTTACCCGTCTTTTGGTAAAATGCATATAAGCTGCCAACAACTACAATTGCCAAGAAAGCAAACGTTAATAGGAATATGACGCGTGACCGCGTATCAGAGAACATCGTTTTTAAATTTTTAAATACATTAGCCATTTGTCTTTACAACCCTTCTACTTTTAATTGCACAACCGAGCCACGCCGTGAAGCGAGTATGATTGGTGCTTTGCTCATTTCATAAACTTGCATACCATCTGCACTTGACATCGTTGCCAACCAAGCAGGTGAAAGCACATTTAAACGTGTGCGCAAAAATATTTTGCCATCATATTCCCAGGCTTGCGCCTCACCACCGGTTATTGATAATTCTGTACTCTCCGGTGGTGGGATCCCATCTAAAACATTTAGCAACAAAGGATCTGCCGTCGAAGGTAGATTATCTCCAGTTGGCATTTCTTTTGCATTTGGGCCACGGCCCTGAATTCGTAGATCAACGCGATAATCAACCGCCTGCTGTCCTGGTGTCAGTGTTAACATCACCGGGGTTGTTAACCCCTGTAGGCGTACCGCTAAATTACCATAGGTATATAATTCCATGGCCTGAATCATTAAAGTATTACTGGTTCTATCCCACTGGATATTAAATGAATCTGGATCACCCAAATCATACGCAGTGATTGGCCATTCAGCACCAGTTGAATCCAGGAATACCAATGAAGATACAAAGCCCTTTGATAAACGAATGACTGGTGGTGTCGCGCCTGGCGCTAAACTGACATGCTGTGAAGTTGCAGTAGGACGAGGCGGCGTTTTCGGTGACGTTGCCTCTGCCAATTGCAATTCTTCATACATTTCACGTAAACGCACAATCTGTTCTGGCGTTATAGGGAATGTATTTCGTGTTGTTTCCCGAAATGCCATTTCATCAATCAGCTCTTGTGGACTTGATTGTAAAAGTTGCTGCATTTGCTCATCTATCTGTACATTCGCACCTGCAGGAACATTATTGTCAACCACAGCAGGCGTCGCCCCCATATTTGCTGTCGGTGGAAAAGCTGGCTGCACTGCACCCTGTGGCGCTGGTTGTGCTGGTTGTATTGGTTGTATTGGTTGTGTAGAAGGCACTACTTCGGCTGCCCAAGGTGGCATTGCGCCTTGTTGTAATTGTTGCTGCTGTTGTGCCTGCAAAGCCTGTAATTGCTGTAACTGTTGTGCACTCTCATCCAACTGCGGCGCTTCTGCACCAATCGCATAGTTAGACCAGTTAAATAAAGCACAGAAAACATAGGCACAAATTCTTGCTTGTATGCGGTGATTATTAACCATTAATTTACTACCAAATTTAGAAATCATTTTTATTCCAACCTCATGCCAAAGAACCCGAAGGTGCTACTATAAACTGCTCAATGCCGATACCATGCGGAGAATTTAAAGTAGAAACACGTGTTACCAATAGTGTAACGACATTATTCTGCTGACTAAATTCACTTGCACTTTGATAAGTCACTAAAATAGGCATCTGAATACGCCATGCATAGCGTCCCTTCAATACACCCTTTTGTAAAACCACTGGTGCCTGAGCCACAACGGCAGAAACTACTAATTTCTTCTCTTTAACTGCCTCTAAATTATTTGACGACTCTAATGCGCGCATAAACTCTTTCCACCCAGCTGGCGTAAAATAATCTGAAGCAGATTGTAATTCTTTACGGTAATTAACAAAGTTATAGCTAAATGCCGCAGTTGCTGCTTGTGAAGCCCATTGCAACACTGCTGAATCTGTTTGGCTTGGTAGATCTAATGCTGTTAATGGTGTAATACGACCTTCTATTGAAGTCGCAAAGTATTTTGGTTTGGGTGTGTTAGTCACCAGATAAAATAATACACCACCTAAAATCAAGTTAATAATCACTGACAATAGTAAAACCACAATAACACGACGATAGCTGTCACGATAAAATTGTTGTCGTAAACCAACTGCGGTTAAATTTTCGTTACTCATCTTGCTCTCCGTCACCTTGTGCTTCCTCTTGTACTAAATTCTCACTATCTTCTAACGATGCCAACAAAGGCTGTGCAGATCGATTTGGTGCTGCCAGCGGATTTAAAGATACTGGTGCGTTTACACCATCAGAAGCATAGAAACCTTGCTCAGTGCGCATCGTCAGTAATAAAGAAATACCCACCAATAAAACGATACCTAATGCCAATGAAACGTATAAAAAATATAATACTCGACGATAGTTATCGCGGTAAAAATATTTCCTGGCTATTATTGCTTCTACTGGCAGTCTCATCCTTTACCTCTCATACTCATGCAATTGCCGAAACGTAATTTCGATACGTCGGTTCTGTAATTGCCCTTCATCGGTTATATTCGATGATATGGGTCGTGCAGAGCCATATCCAACAATATTCAATAAACGTACATCACTTTCGCTAGACCAAATATAGTCAGCAACACTCTGTGCCTGTACAGTTGATAAAGATTTATTTCTTGCCTCAGAATCTTCATCATCGGTATAGCCAGCAACGGTGACGCTCACCTTATCAAAGGCACCTAAATAGTCGCTGATCATGTCGAGCAACGGATAAGACGTCCATTTGATTCTGGGTGACTTACCATAAAAAACAGTATCAGTCGGCAATATTAACATAAAATCATCCCCAATGTAAATAATTTTAGCATTTTGTTCTAAAATAGATCTCTCTAACCGCTGTATTTCGGCTTCCTTGAGTGCTTTTTCCTGAACCGCAAGCTCTCCCTTACTCAATGCTGGCGGTGGGGGA
Organism: Gammaproteobacteria bacterium; assembly: GCA_036480475.1. Classification (GTDB taxonomy): domain Bacteria; phylum Pseudomonadota; class Gammaproteobacteria; order JAZGGN01; family JAZGGN01; genus JAZGGN01. The sequence continues at coordinate 3,435 of JAZGGN010000132.1, read as the reverse complement.
TCACTCTGTTTCCACTGCAATTGCCACTCGGTCCCGCCCCCGGCCCCACCACAGCCAAACAATAATAAGCTCAGCAAAGCAAGGCTTAAGTAACGGTAAATTTTAGTATCAATTAATATATTCATTTTAAATAACAAGGTTTAAACTTTAAGTCTCTTTCTTTTGCGCTTCCGTGCGCGCCTGCTGGATACGTCCTATTAATTCCTGTAGCGAAGCTGTCAAGTCAGATGCGCTAATATCACTTAATGTCGATGGTGGATAATGCGTAGCAAACTTCATATCTTTAACAATTTCATTCGCAATATTGAATGCATATTTATCTGCTTTACCTGCCAGTTTTTCTATCGTAGAAATACGAGGATGCACTTCCTTCAACATAATTAATGGTTGTGCAAAGCTTGCTTTATCACTTACCAGCAATGGTTCGATCGATTTGCCTGCTTGCAGAGGATTGAAAATATTTAATTCTCCGGATATGACTTCTTCCTCAAACGTTTCTACTTCTGCTTCAATGTCTTTACCCGCACGATCTTGAAACGCCTGTAATACTGCAAAGCCGCGGTCAATCGGTGCTTTACCCTCAGAGTTGCGGAATATATCCGTTAGAAAAGCAATATCTTCGTTTTCACTGGCCAAATCCTCAATAACCACTTCACCCTTTTCCATAATGCCTTTAAAGGTCTTTAAGCGTTGCCGCATGTCATGTACGATTTTATCTGAAAGCGCATCAACCTTAATAAATTGGTTAATTTTTAATGTCTTAACTGGTTTTGGATTGGCATAAAACATACGTGCACGCACAATCGTTGATCTAAAGAAGATATGCGCTTCACCTTCGGTTTGATCTTTTAAGTCAAGCAAATCAATACGCGCTCGCTTTTCAAACGAAGAACTCTTCGTATCCAAATAACTATTACTTATGCTGGTATCCTTCGTTTGGAATGCATCCACTTTTGTAACATAGGCTTCACCGGCTGACTTCATAAAGAAATCCCAGGTTTCCGTTGGATCTTCTATTTTCATAGCAATCTTAATATTCGTGTTCGCACCAATAGATGCGGCTTCTTCTTTCGATGCTTTTTGGAAGGCTGGATAATCCTGCCCAGCAAACACCACCGAGAACCCAAGCGAACGTGCCTGTGCTGGCACGACAGCAAAACCCTGCACGGCGTAATACCCATATTCATCCAAAATACATAAATAAGGTGTCGGTGCATTGGTTGGCTTTCGGCTGATGATATCCTGATATTCCCCTTCAACGTTTTCACCTAAACCAGAAGCCATCATCGCTTTCAATGAAGCAACAATAATTTTACCTAAGTTAGATAATTCTTCTGGTGATTTTTCCAATGCCGGTAATAAAACAACAAGAATACGGCGGTTAAGCACGACATCTTTAAAATCAACTTCTGCTAATTTTGTCCGTAGAATATGGCCATAAGTATCCGCCAATGACGTAAACACACGGGTTAACTGCATGGTAACAAAGCCGTGCTGCTCTAATACTTGCGTCACTTGCTTGCCTTTCTTTTCTTTGTTGTAACCTGGCAAGTTAAGTACATAGTTCCTGATCGGTTCAAGCACTATGTCTGGCACATCCTCCAAACTGACTGCTTCTTCTTCATCACGCGGAAATTGATGATCCAGTACAATGGCTTCAAGCTTGGTTAAGTGGAAATAATTACGCACTGAATTAGCATCCAGTAAAACAGCCCCTTGATCACGCATATAGACCAGGATCTTCATCAATGCTTCAACAAATGAAATCGCTCGACCTTTCCACATATCACCGTCAGGCGTTTGTGCTGATGATTCCATCATACTGATCACAAGCTGTGCCAGCATACTTGATGAACCCGTTGCAAAAGGATTCAATGTATTCGATAAACGGCTTTCCTGCGGACCAACAATATCACGCGCGCCTGTCATGAAGTTAATCAGTAATAAGTCATCTTCGCGTCCCATGCTGCGCGCCAGCGAAAAAACTTTAGCGTAAAGTGAATTGTCTCCTTTACCATCGACATAAATAAAACCACTGCCCTGAATTAACGCATTGTAAGCCATAGAAACCAGAGCTTCTGTTTTACCACTACCGGTGGCACCAAATATTAATACATGTGTCCGCATATCTTCGTTGTGAAACCATAGTTCTTCTTTGGTCTTGCCATCATTACCAAAATAAGTAATCCCGCGTGCATCATTTGGTTTCTTAATGCCTGGCGTTAAATCATTATAATCTTTCATTCCAGCTTGTCTGGGTAAGCGAAATGGCAACATTTGCTTGCGCGTAAAAGTGTAAATAAAACAAGAAACGCCAATCAATAGAATTAAATCGTTTAATGCCGGCAAAAAATAAGCACCACCCATAAGCGCAACCAATAGCATCGTCACACCGATACGGTTTTTGAAAAAATCACCAACACGCTGTCCTAAATTGCGTGTATCCCGCAATAACAGCCCTGGGTTTGATTCTTGATGACGTTCAACACCACGTAACATCTTTACAACTCCACCAATGCTTCAGAAGATAATTTAACTTCTGATACTGCTATCTCTAATGCAGTAACTGCCTCATCTACCATAGGAACCACCATTGCACGCTCTAAAGATTTTTCTGCCAACCAATGCGCATAAAGTCCTGCCACTTCTGAAAATGCGGTATAACGACCAACATTATTCAGAATATACCATAAACGCCGATCAACTGGTTTTAACCATAAAAATTCAGAACAGGGTAATACACCACTGTGACGTGAACGCTCCAATAATGAAGCCATGATCGTTAATAAATAAGCATGATTACGTACAATTTTTTGTACCGCATCCGTATCCTTATATTTGTCTAATAATTCTTTCGCGCCTGAAAAATCTAATTTCCCGGTGGCAACTGACGCGTTCATTTGCTTTAACAACTTTGCAGCACCCTTTGTATCAAAATTCATATGTGCTGCAAATACAGCGAACAATGCCAGAGTGTGATCGCATAATGCCTCAATACCTTGCCAATATGGCCCCAGTTGTAAAATAAAAAGTCCCTTCGCCACACTGCTTTTTAGCTTAGCGACACACAGTTCAATCTCTACTGGCTTTGTCGGCTTCTCCAACAATTGATGCTTATAACAAAACTCTATCGGTGTTAATGCCGACGCCCACGGCCCTTTATTAATATCTTGCTCGACGAGATTAAGGCTTGTCACTGGTGTGATTAATGGCCAAGTTTTTTGCTCTTGTTCACGCAAGCTATTCATTGAATGTACTTTTCTAAAATGTAAATTTAAATTCGAGGAATATAACCAAACAGCCAATACTGATAAAATAAGTATGACCGGAATACGTAAATAAGTACCAACATAATCACTCACCCCTGATAATTCCTTCAGGGTAACAGCCGTTGGATCCGTCGTGCGCAGATAAGAAATCGCTGTGCTGATATTG
>JAZGGN010000131.1:0-2828 GCA_036480475.1 Gammaproteobacteria bacterium | reverse complement strand
ACGGTGTCATACATATGCCAGCGCCAATCGTCTTCATCCATATTCGCCAGTGCCGCAGTGATCCCGCCTTGGGCAGATACCGTATGCGAACGAGTCGGAAACACTTTTGAAATTAAGGCGACCTTGTAACCAGAATTCGCCAACTGCAAAGCCGCGCGCATACCCGCACCGCCGGCGCCAACAATAATGGCATCAAAGTGATAACGTGCCAGCGCCATTAAGTCAGCCCCCAAAAAATTTCAATGCCCCAGATCAAACTGGTCAGCAAAACCAAAAATACCAGAACTTGTACACCAATACGCAATGCCGTACATTTTAAATAATCCGTCGTCACTGTCCACACGCCGATCCAGGCGTGCAGCGCCAAAGAAATAAGCGCCAGCAAGCTGGCAATACGAAACCACGGCATTTGAAACAGTGTGGCCCATTGCTGATACTGCATATCCGGATGCAAAAAGATAAAGCCCATCAGTAAGAAAAAATATAGACCTAAAATCACCGCCGTGATCCGTTGGATCAACCAATCACGCAAGCCATTCCCAGTCAAGCTGGTGATGTTTACCATAACCATATCCCTATGAATACCACGCTGATCGCAGCCAAAACAAACACACTTAAAGCACTACGTCGCCCAGCCGTCAACGATTCGCCCCAACCCATATCCATGATCAAATGACGTACCCCAGCGATCAAGTGGTATAGCAATGCAGCCAACACCACCCACAGCAACAGCTTCATTGGCCAAGCTTGCAAACATTGCTTGAGCTTGAGAAAAACATCCTCATTGCGCAGCGAATAATCCAACATATAAAGCAATAAAGGGATAGCCAGAAACAAAATAACCCCCGAAAGGCGGTGCAAGATCGAAGCGATCGCCATCGGTGGAAACTTCATCGTCGTCAATTGTAGATTAACTGGTCGTTTTGATTCCACGTCTGCCTCGTGCTTTTTTGAGTTGCTTGAAATATGGAGATGATTTTGTCAGAAAAATTTTTGTAAAGTATAGCATTATCACTGACTTGTGCAACTGTCACTGAGGACAATACCGTTAGCCATCGACCTATCCTGCTTGAGTTAATCAGGACAATACGTCCAACAATTTGGCCTGTCTAGCATGGCAAAAAAATGGCGACCATCTTTTTATCTAACATATTACATTGATTTCAATCTAATTAACTAAAAAAATATAATTATGGTTTGGCTTTGATATATTGCAGGTATATCGTCTGGCGGTGCATTATGCGATTTTAGTTTTATTTCTGAGCAACAAGACATGTTTATTGCGTGCTTCCTGAGAGATAGGGCGCGTACTACGAGTTAAATTACCGTTAGGGGGAGAATGATTATGGCAAGCGAAGTAAGACTTGAGGTGGAATTGTGGAACGCTCTTAAAAGCATAGCGAAATCAATAGAGGGAGACGATTCAGAAGATAAAGCGATTGATACATTGCTGGATCATGCTCACAAGAAGACTCTAGCGCAAACTACTCTGCTACACAACCTAATTAAACAGATCAGTGGGGCCAAACAATCTGGCAAGCAAAAAGAGCAGGACTTTTATGCTCTAGTGCTGAAAAAACTGGTGAAAACAGCTCCCAGCGCTCTAGAATACGCTGCTCCTAATAATGGTTTTACCCCGCTCCACTTTGCGGCTTATTATAACCTCCCCAAGGTGATTAAAGTGCTGCTAGATAAAAACGATAAGAATATAAATACCAGAACGCAGATCGTTACTGGGCCATACGCGATTCAAACAGCACTTGAGATAGCGATTACGAGGGGTAGCCTGGAGACTGTTCAAGTACTGCTGGCTCGGCAGAAAATAGTGCTAATACATAGATATTTCTTTCAACGTTTTGATCTCATCCAGACCACTCTCGAAGTAGCAACATCAGCAAAAAATCGCGCAATCCAAGCGTTGAAAAATGAAGGAAAGATCCACAAGGTCCCAGGGAAGCGAGAAAGTGCACGCAACGCAATTGACATTATAATCGAGGTTCTAAAGCAAGAAAAACCACGCAATTTTCAAGCTAAGATAGACCAGCTTGAGGCGGAGAAAGCGTCTCTGCCAAGCTCGACGGCAGAGGAATATCGGGACTTGCCAACAAGGGTGGAGAGCGATGATGCTAGACTTACGGATCGTGCTCGCGCAGCTACTGCTAGATTTTTCCATACACCCGTACGGCCGATAGTCGGCGCCGACATCAGCGACAACGGCAACAGCAGATTCGCGATTTAGATAGCACAGTAAAAAAATAGCGGCTTGATTTATCCCAGAAAAATCAAGCCGGACAACGCGGCCTACAACTACTTTTTTTTAGAGGGGTGCGCCATTTTCGGAAAAGACAAAATGAGCTGCGTCCCTTGTGCTTGCGGGATCAGATAGACATTGCCCCCCAAAGCTGTCATCACTTTTCGACACAAAGCCAGCGTTAAACGAAAGCTGGCTTGGGGTGCAATATTGCTCCAGCACTTGTCATCGCGACGAGGTGAATGAAGATTTATATCAAGCTGCATATGCAATTGATTAAACGCACCTTGCGCTGCCGTCCAAAGTTTGAGCGCCCCCTCACCTTTTTTATACGCCGCTTGATGGGCCACATCAAGCACATTCGCGATCATCGCTTGGCTCACCGCTTCTTCACCACGAAAACAAAAATTATGAGGATTGATCCATTCGTAACAAAAATTTTTCATGCGTGGCAGATCGGCTAAGGCAAACTCAATAACATGCGCAATATCACACACGACAAAGGTTTTCGGATCTAAATGGATCGTAGATAGATTATAAAAGACGATAACTTAAACGAGTGCTCGCTTTTCGTAAC
>JAZGGN010000130.1:0-4436 GCA_036480475.1 Gammaproteobacteria bacterium | reverse complement strand
CATTATTGGCTGCAACTGTACCTAAATAGTTGAGCGCATCTTGAAACAATACGAGGGTTTCTTCTAAATTAATGATATGAATATGATCGCGAGCACCATAGATATAAGGTGCCATTTTGGGATTACCAAAACGGGTACGATGACCAAAATGAACACCCGCTTCTAACATCTCACGCATGGTGATGTTTGCCATAAATTACTCCTGGGTTAAAAACCTAATTATTCAGTAGGTTATCTTCCACATACCCCATGAGGAACTCTCAGGAATTAAACATTCTACAAGAGACCCATCCTCACGCGTCAATATGTGTGTATTTTTTAAAGGGCAGTATGTTATCCCGGGTTACCAGGACAAAGATCTGAGTGCCACACACTGCTTATCTGATACTAATAAGACAATAGAGCTTATTACCCAACAAATAGAAGCATAAATATTCAATAATACGCTGCTGATCTAGTTAGGCGTTGCACTTTATAACATGTACGGAGACAAACAGCAATTCTATGCCTGCTATCCGTCAAAGAGAGCACTTTGTAATTTCCCAATAGCTCTGAAGTTTAGCTTTTGGCACCCAGATTGACCACAACCCAGTTAGTCTCACGTCACCACTCGATAACCCTGCCGAGCAAACTGGGTGTGACTGTCACGTATACTCATAACTTGTTCGTGGGGTTTTGAGCCGTGAATATTAGAAACATATTTTATTCATCCTATACCCGTTACCCGTCAAAGAGAATCATTTTGGCATCCCATCTTGGATGGCATCTTTGAACAAAGACACTGAAAATCACTTGTCATTTAGCACACTAAAATCCGCGTGATTTTCAGTGTCTTTGTCCAAATCTACCCCGAATCTGGGCGGCACTTGTCCCGCCTAATTCGAGCGGGGAAAGCAAATTTTTTCAAAGTGATAGGGTAACTCAACAAAAGTGCCCTCTTTGACGGGTAACGAGTATATAAAATGCTTTTTAGATTTAACACACCCCTTGATTCACAGACAATTTCCTTTTATTTTCTACTCCTTTCATCTTGCCATGCTTCTCAAAATATTCAAGTGCGCGCTGTAAATCAGCAATAAATAAATTAGCCATATCATGGCTTAAATTCTCGCGCACAACGATACGAAGTACGGCAATATCGTTTGCATTAGGCGCCAATGTATAAGCAGGGACAATCCAGCCACGTTCTCTTAGTTTTTCAGAAATATCGAAAACCGTGTATCGCGTTGTATCTTGTAAGCTAAAAGTAACTACCGGCAAGTGATTTGTTTTACTCAAGATATTAAATTTTTCAGTTTTTTCAATTTCATTGGTCAACCAGTTTGCCGTATTTTGCAAAGCAAGCATGATTTGACGATAACCCGCTTTACCTAGACGCAGAAAGTTATAATACTGGCCTAAGATCTGTGCAGCACCTTTAGAAAAATTAAGGTTAAATGTCGGTTGATCACTCCCTAAATAATTCACATGGAATATTAACTCTTCAGGCAAAGCACTTTTATCACGCCATATGACCCAACCGACACCTGGGTAAACTAAACCATATTTGTGCCCGCTGACGTTAATAGATTGAACCAGAGACAACCTGAAGTCCCAAATCAGTTCAGGTGATATAAAGGGGGCAACGAATCCCCCGCTGGCGGCATCCACATGGATTGGGATATCCCAGCCAGTTTTTTTATTCAATATTTCTAATTGATTATTTAGCTCAGCGATTGGCTCGTATTCCCCAGTATAGGTGCTGCCTAAAATCCCAACCACAGCAATTGTATTCTCGTCAACACACTGCAATGCTTCTTCAACACCAAGCACAAAACGATCGTGGGTTAGAGGCACCATGCGCGGATCAACTTCAAAATAACGAGCAAATTTTTCCCAACAGACTTGCACATTTTGCCCCATCACAATATTGGGTTTATCTGCGGTTTTGCCCTGCGCCTGACGTCTCTTTCGCCAATCCCATTTCATGGCTAAGCCAGCCAGATGAATGGCCTCTGATGACCCAACCGTCGCGGTACCTACGGCAATTTCATGTTCAGGAGAATGATATAATCTTGCCAGCATGTTGACGCAACGGTTATGCAATTCGGTTGTTTGTGGATATTCATTTTGATCAATATAATTTTTATTTAAGGTTTCATTTAATAAGCGATGGGCTTCTTCATCCATCCAGGTCGTTACAAAAGAAGCAAGGTTTAATGACGCAGTGCCATCCAAAGCAAGCTCATCATGGATCACTTGATAAGCCAGGTTCGGTGGCATTTTTTCTTCCGGGATACTATATTTAGGGATCGCTTGACTGGCATAACGCGATCCGTAAGTTAAAGTATGAAATTGTTCTTCCTCCGGGATCGAACTGAGTTGTTTTTTATATGTCAGCATATTGTTTGCTCCTTCATCTACTACTGGATAACGCATCAATTTAGTCAGTCGTTTTTTTAGCTTCGTACTTATCCCAAATCTTTTTATTTTTTAAGGGCGGACAGCGGTTTACATCATACATCTTGTTAATACACTCATGGCACCCTAAACACTCGGCTAAATTAATTTCTCCCTGTTTACTGATGGCATATACCCCGCACCCCCTGGCGCATAGTTTACATACCGCACAAGTGTTTCTTCGTGGGATGTTAATGAGTGGCAAATAGGGGATAAAAGAGATCAAAGAAAATGCGGCGCCCAGTGGGCAAAGGTAGCGACAAAAAAATCGAACCGTCACCAAACCCATAAGGATCAGAAGGACAGCATAACTGCCATAAATAAAAGGTCGATGTAAAATGCCTATATTCCATACCGTTTTAAAGGGTTCTATTTCGGCAAAGCGATCTGCTATCGGCAGTGAAAATAAGGAAAGGCTTAAAATGCCAAAAAGAATGATGTAACGCAGTGGCTTTAAATAATATCTGACTTTAGCACTAAATTCGTAGCTTTTTTTGAAGGGTGTTATGTAGGTTCGGATCTTGTACAGTAATTCTTGTAAAGCACCAAAGGGACAGATCCAACCACAAAAAAGCGGTCTCCCCCATAGGATCAATGTGATTAAAATAAATAACCAGGCAATCGTGTTGAGTGGATCTAATAGAAAGGTTGCAAACGTCATATTAGATTTTGTGATCTCTATCATTGTTAACAGATTGATAATGGAAGGTTGATTGGCGAAATAAACACCAATCATAAGTATGGCAATCGTCCACATCACCATGTGGGTTGCTTCTAATAGGTGCTCACTAGATGAATTCTGCCGTCTGAAAATAAAGAGTAAGATGACGATGAACCATAATAAAGAATACAAAAGAATTGAAGGCAGTTTGTCTATCCAGATCTGTTGATAGGGTGATGTTAATTTTTGTATCATAAAGGAAGGCAGCGTATAGTTGGTATAAAATGATTGATAACTTTTTGACAGTGCCGTTTCACCCGTTAATTTACTTGTGATAATCACTAGATCCCAAGCGCTGGCATTATCAAAAGCCGGATCATTAATCATAAATATCCCTGACTCTGAAAAGTCAGGGATATCAGTAGGGGCTAAATAATACAGCGGTTCATAGTCAGTATCTCTGAAATTAAAGGTATTCAGATCTTGCTCTAGATGAAAACGATCGAAAATACCGCCCCGCGAAAAAGCAGTGCCTTTGAAACTCCAAGTGCCATTCCCTAATAACAGAATGGCCGATCTCGCTTGTTTAAATCGATCACGCAATGCTTCATAATCACGTTCACCTAAAAGATTGATACCAATACTCGGTGGCATTAGGTTGGCAAAATACAAGTCCAACAGGGGTTCAGCGCTTTTTTTTAAGCCGATATCTTGCGGGTAGAGTGTCACGTGACCAATCGCACCGCTCTCCAATAGCTGCTGCCAGGACATCGGTTGATAAGTGTTTGCTAATTGACGCGACGATTGACCATCTCCTTCGATCAATCCTATTTCTTGCGCAACTAACTTTGCTGCTTGTAAAATAGTGTCATACGCAATAAGTGACGTGACGGTTGCGCCAGTGATAATATTAATTTCACGTTGTACTTGTTGTAAAGTGCTCAGATTAAATTCATTAACAATGTTTTTACCTTGATACGATTGAATTGCCTGTGTTAATTTTTGTGGTGGGATCCCCGCGATGAGGATAGGCTCATCATGCTTAATTAAGCGAGTTTCAGTTAATGTGCCATTGGGATCCATCGCGATTAGTATCTCTATTGGCTTGCCGGAATAGGCCGGAATTTTAACTAGATCAGTACTGTAGAAATAATACTGGATGACTTCGTTATTGTGGATAATTTCATAAATAGGATAAGCTGAAGGCTCTTTTAATTTTAGATTTTGTTGGGGTAGTAAATTAATGGCACAATCGTACGAGTTACCACAAGTTAAATTCCCTTTTTCTAATTGCAGCGTTTGCCCCTGTACTGAAATACTCAGGAATAAACTAAAA
>JAZGGN010000129.1:0-2146 GCA_036480475.1 Gammaproteobacteria bacterium | reverse complement strand
ACTGGGAAGCTGTACGCAGTGCGCGAAGTGCACGTAGTGAAGCTGACTCAGGACGAATCGCGGCCCAAAAGCTGGCGCGTTAGCGAGTCGATTTAGCCCAGGGACGGGCTAAATCTTTCACGAGGTATCGCCACCCTTATAAATAGTACGCCAATCGCACCAACTAAACTGGAAGGCGCTGCATAAATTTCATCTGCAGCGGCAGCAATATAATAAGCTGCAGAGTTGCAAGCTTCCGTACATACCGCATATACCTTTATGTCTGGATTTTTTTCTCGCTGACGCATGATTTCATTGAACATATAATCTGCTTGCACTGCACTACCACCGGGGCTATTAATACGTAAAATAATACCCTTAACATTGCTATCTTCATAAGCAAATTTTAAGCTTTCAGCCAAATTGTCGGCATTGGCTCTACTAAATGAAAATATAGGTCCCTGAATATCAATGAGTGCCGTATGGGTTTTACTCACTTTAGCTGTGCTACTGGGGATGACCTTAAATAGGATAAGTAAACCCAGCAAAACAAAAATGCTTTTATAAAAAATGCCCCAACGTCGCTTACGTTTTTTCTCTTTCATATAATCGAGCGCTAATTGTTCTAGCACATTGTTTTCAGAATGGTTACTATTGCTCATAATATTCTCTTTAGTGGGTTGATTTTTTAAGTTTAGCACCCATTCTACGAAACAATAGGGGATGATCACAAGTTGTTGATGCAATACATTGAGTACAGCTAGGATTAATCTGGGAGATTAATTATGCGATTGGATAAATTAACGTCAAAATTTCAAAATGCACTGGCAGATGCGCAATCCTTAGCATTGGGGCGTGATCACGCGTTTATAGAACCCGTGCATATCATGACGGCACTGCTCAACCAAGAAGCGGGGAGTATTTCACATCTAATCAGCCAATCCGGGGGTAATTTAGCCGTTATTCGTAATCGCTTAAGTGAGACGGTTGATTCATTGCCGGTGGTTGAAGGCACGCCGGGAGAAATCCATGTTTCTAATGACTCAAGTCGCATTTTGAATATCACTGATAAATTAGCACAACAACGGAATGACCAATATATCTCCAGCAATTTATTTATTTTAGCGCTCATTGATGATAAAAATATTGCAGGTGACATTTTGCGTAGTCAAGGGGTGGATAAAGCCGCCCTAGAAAAAGTAATTGATGAGGTGCGTGGTGGTGAAAAAATAGATAGCGCAGGTGCGGAGGAACAGCAACAGGCGCTGCAAAAATACACGATTGACTTAACTGAGCGTGCCGAGCAAGGGAAGCTTGATCCGGTGATCGGACGCGACAGCGAAATTCGTCGTACGATCCAAGTGTTGCAGCGCCGCACTAAAAATAATCCAGTATTGATCGGAGAGCCAGGTGTCGGCAAAACCGCCATCGTTGAAGGTTTGGCGCAACGTATTATTAACCATGAAGTCCCCGAAGGCTTAAAAAGTAAACGTTTATTATCATTAGATCTAGGCGCTTTGATTGCTGGGGCAAAATTTCGTGGGGAATTTGAAGAGCGATTGAAAGGGGTGCTTAAGGATCTGGCCAAACAGGAAGGGCAAATTATTTTATTTATTGATGAATTACACAATGTGGTTGGTGCTGGTAAAGCCGAAGGGGCGATGGATGCGGGCAATATGCTCAAACCGGCGTTAGCACGGGGTGAATTACACTGCATCGGTGCGACAACCTTAGATGAGTATCGTCAATATATTGAAAAAGACGCGGCATTGGAACGTCGTTTCCAAAGAGTACTCGTCGGTGAACCGAGCACTGAAGATACGATTGCCATATTACGTGGTTTAAAGGAGCGTTATGAAGTGCATCATGGCGTTGAAATCACGGATCCAGCCATTGTTGCGGCAGCAACGCTGTCACAACGTTATATCAGCGATCGGCAATTACCGGATAAAGCCATTGATTTGATCGATGAAGCGGCCAGTCAGATCCGCATGGAAATTGATTCCAAACCTGAAGTGATGGATGGCTTAGAACGACGCTTGATCCAATTTAAAATTGAGCGTGAAGCTTTAAAAAAAGAAACCGATCCAGCCTCCAAAAAACGCTTGCAGGATTTAGAAGAAAGTATTACAAAATCAGAAAAAGACTATGCTGATTTAGAAGAAGT
>JAZGGN010000128.1:0-2454 GCA_036480475.1 Gammaproteobacteria bacterium | reverse complement strand
CAAAGTCAATATTGGCAGCTTAAAGCAAGCACTTAAACTGGCAATAAAATTAGTGAGTCAACGTAAAACATGATCCCAAATAAACGACTGGGGCAACATTTTTTAACCAGCCCAGAAATTATAACGCAAATCATTAATACGATTAACCCGAAAAACGGCGATCATTTAGTTGAAATTGGTCCAGGTTTAGGCGCACTTACCACGCTAATCACACCGCTTTGTCAACGCCTTGATGTGATTGAGATTGATCGCAGAATGGTTTCTCATTTAAAAAAAGCGGCGACAAAATCGCTATACATCCATTTAGCTGATGCCTTGAAATTTGATTTTACACAATTGAGTTCAAAACCACATAAACTAAGAATTTTTGGCAACCTACCCTACAATATTTCTACCCCTTTATTATTTCATTGTCTCAAACAAGCCGATCTCATCCAAGACATGCATTTTACTTTACAGCAAGAAGTCGTTGAACGCCTGGCAGCTCAACCTGATGGACACGACTACGGACGCTTAAGCGTCATGGCGCAATATCGTTGTCACATAGAACACTTATTTAATATCGGCGCAGAACACTTTCACCCACAGCCTAAAGTTAATTCAGCCGTAGTACGTTTAATCCCACACCACACACTCACCATTAAAGCACGTGATGAAAATTTATTTCGCCTCGTCGTAAAACAAGCCTTCAGCCAGCGTAGGAAAAAATTGAGCAACAGTTTAAAAGCCCTGATGACCCCTGTAGAAATGCAAACAATCGACATTGATAGCAATCAGCGTGCACAAAACCTAAGTGTTGCTGACTTTGTTAAGCTCAGCAATTTCCTGGCGACCAAACATTTAGCCTAAAAAAAAGCCTTCACTTGATCTAGTAATGATCAGATTGTGCTCATATGTCCAGATTTCAATCCTCCCGAATCGTCTATACCCGTTACCCGTCCAAAATTGATAATTATTTCCAGTGTGTTAAAATAATAATCCTTTTTATCCAAACTAGGACGGTGGGTATCAATAAACATGTTTAAAGGCATCGATCAACTTTTTAATAAGTTCAAGTATAAAAATGGGGAACAAATAAACCCCAAGCAAAAATACCAGGCAGTACTCACAGCAAAGGAGATCCTGGCTAGTCCGCACAGACAAAAAATCATTGAGGACTTCCCTCGCCAACTTAATCTGTCTCACGGGATCTATGAGAGTCATTGTGCACAGCTGATTAGCCGTTTTGCTCAATTCACACAACTGCTGCCCGAAACACGCAATAATTACTATACCAATAGGGGTGGGTTCATTGACCATGCGCTGGAAAGGACGGGATCCGCACTATCATTATGTCGTGACTACTTTTTGTCCGATGAGGCAGAAACAGCTGTCTTATCGCAAACACAAACCCAGTGGGTTTATACTGTATTTACTGCCTCACTACTACAAGGGCTTGGTAAAATTGCCACTGATTTAACGGTTAAACTTTATAGCGACCAACATCAATTTATAAACGATTGGTGGCCCTTTGGTGGTGCAATGACTGGCAACCATTATACTTATGAATTCACAACGACCAGCTCAGATGAAGATCCGCTTAAAAAGCACATTACAAAATTGCTTGCGCAACAACTCATGCCTAAAGAAGGTTTTCAATGGATCACAGAAAACAAAGACATCTTTATCTTATGGTTGGCATTACTAGAAGAAGATGAGGATACCGGAGAAGGTGGCAACTTCCGTAAAATACTGGTACGCGCTGATGAAAAGGAAATTAGAAAATGGCGAGAACGACAAGCGGCCAGGACAGCAAAACATTTCACTGACGCACCTCAAGAAATCCCCGGTGATGAACATGCGCTGTCGCAAGATTTAGAAACAGAATTTAAAGAGTGGCTGAAAAAACAACTCGATGTCAGCGATAAAGCTGACGCTAAAAAGTACGTGATCAATGCGACTGGCCGAGAAGCTTTTATTGCCAATATCAGCGGATTGGGGATCGTCATAAGCTCTGACTTATTCAGCAGATTCATGAAGAGACAGCCCCAGTTTGAAGTATTTGGAAAAGCACTATCACGCGCTATAGGTCAGATCCAATTTTTAACTGCACAGGACATCCGCAACAACAAAACGGGCGCAATAACCCAGGTTTATGCACTCAAAAATCAAGAAGAGAGCCTCCCACAAAAAATGCAAATCGTCGATAAAAATAATAAAGTACGTGAAGTCAGAAGCAATCAACTCAACGGTGAACAATTTTCTTCACAGCAATTTTCTACGGTTGAGCACTCCAATGTACCAAAGCTTCGTAGTAGACTTTAAGCTGCCCCCTATACCCGCTACCCTCGATGAGCCAGGGAAGGCCAACGGCCGAGGCGAAGAGCCCGCGATAGCTGCCGCTTATGTGGCAAGCGGCGTGCCGTAGGACGAACCGTCCGAAGGCAGCCAGAGCGTGGGCACATAAGCTATAGG
>JAZGGN010000127.1:0-6532 GCA_036480475.1 Gammaproteobacteria bacterium | reverse complement strand
ACTCAGGGCGATGCTGGCTGCCCATTTCATCCGCTCGAAATGCTTTGCCAATTTGAAAAATTGCACCACTCCCTGCTGCCAGTAAGCGCTTCATATAAAATTCTGGCGAAGTTTGTAAATAAAGCATTTTTGAACTTGGATCACCTGAAATATCATATTGCGCACAGATACTGTGAATATGTGGATCAGTGACGGTGTGTGATCCAAGTACTGGTGTTTCTACTTCTAATACATCGCGTTGGTGAAAAAATTCACGCAGCTTGGCAGTGATTTTTGCACGCAAACGCAATGTTTCGATATTAGCTGTTGGTTGCCAGTTAGTTTTCATAAAGCAATGGTATAATCCTACAAAGAGCAATTATGCAATTAGATTGCATAATTACAAGTAATTTCCACATTTTCCTTGCTCAGGATTAATTATAATATTAACTAATTTAAATATATAATACAAAATGGATAAAAATTACTGGTTAAAAGCATGGGAAGACAATAGTACGCCTTTTCATGAAACACAGCCAAATCGCTATTTAACAAAATTCTTTGCGCAGCTGCAACCCATAACCACAGTAGTATTTGTACCACTTTGTGGTAAAAGCCTAGATATATTATGGTTACAGCAACAACAACATTGTAAGGTCGTTGGTGTTGAAATAAGCAAACTCGCCGTTGAGAGCTTCTGGCGTGAATGTAATATTACGCCGACACTTCACCAGCAAGGTGCATACACGCATTATTGTTCTGAGCAATGTGACATTCTTTTAGGAGATTTTTTTAAGTTAAGCGAAAACGATATAGGAGAAATTAGTACGGTCTATGATAGAGCCAGCTTAATTGCTTTACCGACAGATCTGAGAATCGAATACGCTAAAATGATACAAGGCTTTTTGAAGAAGGGGGCAAAAATGCTCTTAATCGTCGTCGAGTATGAAAATACTACCATTGACACGCCCCCATTCTCTTTGACTCAACAAGATATTACGAGTTTATATGGAGATACCTTTACTATTTCTCTATTGGCAAAAGAAAAAGTGTCCACAACACCTCGCTGGGAAGAAAAAGGGATCCACGAGTTATATGAATGTGCTTATTTTCTAGAGAAAATGTAATCGCTCACTTTTGTATAGGTGCATCGCTTAAAGCATCCCCAGCTCAAGCTTGGCCGCCTCACTCATGCGATCCATTGTCCAGGGTGGATCCCAAACGAGTTCAACGATGCAATCGAGCACCCCTTCTACTTGTCTGACTTGTGCTTCAATCATGCCAGGAAAGGTTTGTGCCACAGGACAACCTGGCGTGGTTAAAGTCATTTGAACATAAACGCCACCTTCGGGATTGACGTCTACTTGATAGATTAATCCTAAATCATAAATATTAACCGGAATTTCAGGATCATAGATCTCATGCAAAGCAGCAACCACCGCTTGTTTCAACGCTTCAGTATTGACTTGTTCATTAGATTTGGTTTCATCCGTCATCATGCCCTCCCGTCACTCTGTTGTCACGATATCTTGATTATTCTTGATCGCGGCTAATAACGTGTGCCAAGCTAAAGTGGCGCATTTCACCCGCGCTGGATAAGCTTTTACGCCTGAAAATATCGCCAATTTCCCTAAGCACGATTCATCACAATGATCACAGGTTAACATGGTGTGCACTTGTTCAAAGACAGCCTGCGCCTGGCTCACGGTTTTGCCAATCAATGACTCAATCATTATCGATGCTGACGCCGTTGAAATGGCACAACCTTCCCCGGTGAAACTGGCATCTACAATGGTGTCATGCTCAATTTTCAGATAAAGATTTAATTTATCACCGCACAGTGGATTATAGCCTTCCGCATGGCTGCTTGCATTTTCCATCGCATAAAAATTACGCGGATTTCGATTGTGATCAATGATCACTTCTTGATAAAGTTCTCGCATCAATCAAACACCTCATGTACTTTCCCCAAAGCTGCAGTAAAAATATCTATTTCTTCGCGGGTATTGTAAAAAGCAAAGGATCCACGTGCCGTCGCTGCCACTTTGAAATGATCCATCACCGGCATCGCACAATGATGGCCGCTGCGTATAGCCACACCAAGATCATTGACAATGCTGCCAATATCGTGCGGATGTACCTTCCCCATGGTAAAAGATAAAATACTGGCTTTATCCGCGGCTGTACCAATTAAACGGATGTCTTTCACGGATTGGATCGCTTCAGTCGCATAACTTAATAGTTGCTTTTCGTAAGCTGCGACTTGGGACATATCAAACTGATTTAAATAATCAATCGCTGCACTTAAACCAATCACACCCGCAATATTCGGTGTGCCCGCTTCAAATTTATGAGGAATGACATTATATTGTGTGCCAGAAAAACTGACGCGCGTAATCATTTCACCCCCGCCTTGATAGGGTTGCATCGCTTCGAGCAGTTCCGCCTTGCCATATAATACCCCAATCCCGGTTGGTCCATACATTTTGTGTCCGGAAAATGCATAAAAATCACAATCCAGATCTTGTACATCAATTTTTGTATGCGGTGCCGCCTGCGCACCATCAATGAAGACAGGCACTTGCTGCGCATGTGCCATTTGGATCATTTTCTTGATGGGATTAATGGTCCCTAAAGCATTGGAAATATGACCGACCGAAAAAAACTTTGTTTTTTTATTCAGTAAAGCTTCAAATTCACTTAAAATCAATTCACCACGATCATTGATCGGCACAACTTTTAAGACCGCCGCTGCTTTTTCACAAATCATTTGCCAGGGGACGATGTTGGAATGATGCTCCATTTCAGTGATCAAGACTTCATCACCCGCTTTTAAGCGTGGCAATACATAACTTTGTGCCACCAAATTAACCGCCTCTGTCGTTCCACGCAGGAAAATACATTCATGCTCCGATGGCGCATTAATAAATTGTTGCACTTTGCAACGAGCAGCTTCATATTGTTTGGTCGCACGTTCACTCAATTCATGTAAACCACGATGCACATTCGCATTATCATGGGAATAGTAATGCATTAACGCATCAATCACCGCTTGCGGTTTTTGCGTGGTCGCTGCATTGTCAAAATAAACCAAAGGGTGTCCATTGACCTGTTGATTCAAGGCTGGAAAATCTTGCCGTATGGCCGCAATATTTAATTTTTCTGCATGCATGGTGATCACTCTATAAAAAATTGCTCTAACTTAGCTTTTAATGCAGTTAGTTTAACTTGTTCAATCACATCAATCACAAAAGCACGTACTAATAAATCGCGCGCACTCGCTTCGTCGATCCCACGTGCACGCAAATAAAATAAGGCATCTTTGTCCAATTGACCCACCGTGGCACCATGCGCACATTTTACATCATCAGCATACACTTCTAATTGCGGCTTGGTGTCTACCTGTGCCTCTTTTGATAATAATAAATTTTTATTGCTTTGCATGGCATCGGTTTTCTGCGCATCCTGCGCCACTATAATTTTACCGTTAAATACCGCATGCGCTTTATCTGCGATCACCCCTTTATAATTTTCTCGGCTAGTACAGTGCGGCTTAAGATGATGGATCGCTGTATGGTGATCAACATGCTGACGGTCTTTTACCATATATAGGCCATATAAGTTGCACTCAGCGCCGTCGGCTTGTAAATCACTATTCGTGTCACTACGCACTAAACGACCCCCTCGCGAAAATGAATAGGCATGCACGACACTTGATCTTTGTTGCTGACATTGCAAATGGCCAATATGATATCCCTGTATACTCTCCTGCTGCAGTTTGTAATGTTCAAGCACGGCATTATTGGCCACACTCATTTCAGTCACACTATTGCTTAAATAACAGTTATCCTCCAAACTGACAAAGCTTTCCACTAAAGTCGCCTGACTGCCTTCTTCTGCAATTACTAAGTTCCGTATATTATTAAAAGTATTGGCTGTTTTAGCAATAAAAATAGCATGTATCGTTGGTTTCACGATACTGTTTTTCGGCAGAAGTAAAAATACGCCATCACGCATAAAAGCTGTGTTTAACGCGGAAAAACCATGTTGTTGACTGTCCAAATAAGTATTTAAATGCGGCGCAACCGTCTCTGGATAATCACGCAGTGCAGTTGCTAAATTTGTTAAGATACACCCGGCAGGAAGTTCATGAAAATTTGATAAATGCGCTTGATATAAACCGTCGACAAAAACCAGATTGAAGCCATTTTCATCCAGTAAAAAGGGCGCCACATCGATATCATAAACCTCTGGATCCGACGGTAGCGCAAATTGCTGATCTGCAATCGCCGTGACTGGCGTATATTTCCAATCTTCATCTTTACGCGTGGGCAAGCCTGTTTGTTTAAAAAAATCCAAAGCCGTATGGCGATGTTGATTTAACCACGTTAAATCATGCCCAGGTAATTGCGCTTTCATCGCCGCAAATTGTTGACTGTAATATTCGTTCATCGTCATACCCTACTCTGCAGGCTGCGTCTACGCTTGTACCCAGCTATAGCCTTTATCTTCTAATTTAAGTGCTAATGTTTTATCACCAGATTTAACGATCTTGCCATCCAACAAGACATGCACATGATCGGGTGACACATAATTTAATAAGCGTTGATAGTGGGTCACTAAAATAATCGCCCGCTGTGGGTCACGCAAAGCATTAATGCCTTCGGCAACGACTTTTAAGGCATCAATGTCTAAGCCCGAGTCCGTTTCATCCAAGATGGCCAAACGCGGTTCTAATAATAACATCTGTAATATTTCATTACGCTTTTTTTCACCGCCAGAAAAACCTTCGTTGACTGAGCGGTATAACAAATCCTCATCGATATTGGCCATGCTCATTTTTTCACGCACCAGACTTAAAAAATCAATCGCGTCGATCGCAGAGTCACCATTAGCTACACGTATCGCATTTAAAGAAGCTTTTAAAAAATTAACATTGCTCACGCCAGGAATTTCAACGGGATATTGAAAGGCTAAAAATAAACCCGCTTGCGCCCTTTCTTCCGGACTTAATGCCAATAAATCTTTGCCGGCATACTCGACTTGACCTTCGTTGACCGTATACTTGTCACGGCCTGCTAAAACATTCGCTAAAGTGCTTTTACCAGAGCCATTTGGTCCCATGATGGCATGCACTTCGCCTGCATTCACTTGTAAGTCAATGCCTTTTAAAATTTGTTTGCCTTCAACTTCAGCCGATAAGTTTTTAATATTTAACATCGAAAATAACCTATAAAAAATTAACCAATTGAACCTTCCAAACTAACGCCCAGCAATTTTTGTGCTTCCACGGCAAATTCCATCGGTAATTTACGCAACACTTCTTTACAAAAACCATTAACAATGATCGACACTGCGTCTTCTGTCGAAATGCCTCTTTGCTGACAATAGAATAATTGATCTTCGCTGATTTTAGACGTTGTTGCTTCATGCTCTACTTGCGCACTTTGATTTTTAACTTCAATATAAGGGAAAGTATGCGCACTGCAACGATCACCCAACATCAAAGAATCACACTGACTATAGTTACGCGCGTTTTCTGCTGTGGGTGCAATACGTACCAATCCACGATAAGCATTATGACCACGACCCGCAGAAATCCCTTTGGAAATAATGGTGCTGCGCGTATTTTTTCCGAGATGAATCATCTTCGTGCCCGTGTCTGCCTGTTGAAAATTATTGGTCAACGCCACTGAATAAAATTCACCGACAGAATTATCACCTTGCAAAATCACACTGGGATATTTCCAAGTGATCGCCGAGCCTGTTTCTATCTGTGTCCAGGAAATTTTTGAATTTTTACCGCGACAAGCCCCCCGTTTGGTCACGAAGTTATAAATACCGCCCTTGCCTTCTTTATTCCCTGGATACCAATTTTGCACGGTCGAGTACTTGATTTCGGCATCGTCCAGCGCAATCAATTCAACCACTGCGGCATGCAATTGATTTTCATCACGCATCGGCGCAGTACAACCTTCTAAATAACTGACATAACTCCCTGCCTCCGCAATAATCAAGGTCCGTTCAAATTGGCCGGTAGCCACGGCATTAATGCGAAAGTAAGTTGATAATTCCATCGGGCAACGTACCCCTTTGGGAATATAAACAAATGAGCCATCACTAAACACCGCAGAATTTAAACTGGCATAGAAATTATCCCGATAGGGTACAACCGTGCCTAAATATTTTTGTATTAATTCAGGGTGCTCACGCACCGCTTCTGAAAATGAACAAAAGATAATGCCAAATTCAGCCAATTTATCTTTAAAGGTGGTTGCCACAGATACGCTATCAAAGACAGCATCGACCGCAACCCCTGCCAACATTTTTTGCTCCACCAATGGAATGCCCAATTTTTCATAGGTGGCTAGTAATTCTGGATCAACTTCATCTAAACTTTTAGGGCCATCTGTTTTTGATTTGGGTGCCGAATAATAACTGAGCGCTTGAAAATCTATCGGAGAATAATGGATGCTGGACCATTTCGGCATGGGCATGGTGCGCCAATATTCATAGGCACGCAAACGCCAGGCCAGCATGAATGGCGGCTCCT
>JAZGGN010000126.1:0-6639 GCA_036480475.1 Gammaproteobacteria bacterium | reverse complement strand
CCTATAGCTTATGTGCCCACGCTCTGGCTGCCTTCGGACGGTTCGTCCTACGGCACGCCGCTTGCCACATAAGCGGCAGCTATCGCGGGCTCTTCGCCTCGGCCGTTGGCCTTCCCTGGCTCATCGTTGGTAAACACGCGCAATAAAGCCTCGTGTATACAAAGGGGGTTGCGCCAACTTATCTTGGAAATTGGTCACAAAAGTACAAGCACCATATTGATCAGGCACACCATCAAAATCAGCGAAGGCAAAATTACTGCGATCACCGTTGACTTCACCGATGGCCGGTACCAAATTTCTTAGATCGCCTTCCATCTGTTTAAATTCATCATCGATACGACTACAACACGATCGTCCTTTAAACGATGAGCCGTCTTGACGGGTACAGAGGTATTCTTGCCAGCAAGGCCGATCATGACCAAAAGCCCATGCTGGCACAATATGTTCCCATTCTACCCTACGTGCTCGCTTTTCATTACGCCTTGGGTGATAGTCACAAGAATTAAAATCAACCTGCAAGTCTTCACTAAAATCACAGCGACAATAAAAGGTAATGGGATAATCTGTATAAATTTGTTTAGCAACCTTCTTTGCTTGGGAAAAGCTCTGTGGTAGTGCAGGCAAGTCATCGCTAAGGACGGTCAACGGCCACCAAAATAGTGTAAAAATAACGATTCTGACTGTAAACATCCATCGCTGCTGAGCCATGTAATGGTATAGCGGCCAAATCGCAACAATCTTTATTTATACCCGTTATCCGTTAAAGAGGGCATTTTTGCATCCCAGATTGGAGGCTCTATGAAGAATTGAGTGGGTAATCGAATTTAAGCTTGCCACATAAAAAGTAAAGCGTAGCCTGGATAAGCAAGCGCAGCGAGCGCAATCCGGGTTTTCTAACTATAGCCTAGAAAAAATCTGTCCTCTGGTAAGGGACAAGTCTCTCTATGGCTGCGCTTTTTAGGTTTAACTATGGAATTTTGAGCTTAATCTATGAGCATCTTGCATTTCCCAACCCATCAGAACGATAAAAATAAATCTTTATGACTATAAATATATCAAAATAATAGATATAAAAGACAAATCTCTATTTTTTTAAATTATTATCCCAGTTTATTAAAAAAAATATTGTACAATTGAATTATTTTTTATATAATTCGCGTGTATTTTTATGAATATATTATAAAAATACGTTTAATGTTTAGTTAAATATTAAATTAATAATTAATTAACCTATTACTAGATAGGTAATTGATAAATATCCATTAACACTACGTAGGAGTAGCAATTATCATGAAATTGCAATTTACACAACTAACAGGCGCGCTGGTTGCCTTAGGTTTAGCTGGCGTTGCTAACGCCGCTGCCTTAAACGATGCGCAAGAAAATAACACTGCTCAAGATGAGCCCGGCTTAAGCTTTGCCGCTGAATACCTTTTGGTACAGCCGGTATCTGATGGATTAGAAGCAAGAGGAGCCGATTTTATTGGGCAAATTATCCCTGGAGAAAATCTGCAAACTAAACTCAATAACTCTGCTTTCCGTTTGGAAGGGCTTTACAAGTTTGGTGATGGCCGTGATGTGAAGATTGATTGGACTCACTTGATTGGTAAAAATATCACTGGTAACTTTGAGCTCACCGACAGACCTGACAGTGCACCTAATGATTTCCTCTCTACCAAAGGAAAATACAAGTTTGACGCTGTTAATCTTGAATTAGGTCAAACTTTATATGCCAGCGAACGTACAAGCTATCGTATCTTTGGTGGTGTACAACTTGCCCGTATTGGCACGGACAGCAGTGTAACCTACAACACTTTCACACGCAATAACGACGGTGACTTTGCCCCGAATGAACCTGTAGCATTGGAAAGCTATAAAAGCTCCGTATTTGCTGTTGGACCACGCTTAGGCGCACAAGGTAAAGTCGGACTGATTGATAACTTTAGCATTACCGGTACGATTGCAGCCTCATTATTAGTGGGTGATCTCAAACACGAAGTCACTACACCGACAAGCGCTACCGAAACCACGACAGTAAAAACAACAGAACGGGCTATCATTCCCGCGCTCGAAACTCGTGTTGGTTTACTCTATGATCTCCCAAGCTTTGATGGTAATGATGTCTCTGTAGAATTAGGTTATCAAGCCGCATCCTACAGCAATGCCATTAAATCGAACATATCTGGAACACGCGAAAACTTCGCTTATCAAGGTCCTTACTTAAGCGTAAGATGGGCTGGCGACATTGGCTAGTTTAAGCGGTTAAGCTTTCATCTTAATCAACCGCTTTGGTGCAATGCCAAAGCGGTTGATTTTTTAATAAAACATTCAAATTTTCACCACCTATAATATTTTAACTCATTCGCACTTAGTGTAGAAAAAGCAGTTGTGCGGCCTTTTCTAGGGTAGTTCGTCCAAAACAAAATCACTCTTCATAAAAAAAGGCAATATCAAAGCAATAGGATTGGAAACTTACTTATCTGTTTGATATGATTTGCTTTAACCTAAAAAAAGCAGTTAAGCTCGTAGCGAGGGCACTCCAAAAAGCTCTCACGCCCGAACCTCAGTTCGGTATAGATCATCCCATAAGCGTTACAACTAGGCAGGAGAAAACGATTCGTGAAAAAACTATTTAGTTTACTCTCTATTATATTTTTTACTCTGACAGCTAATGTCGCAATGGCGAGCAGCGAGTCACTCAATCTTGAAGTTACCACCTCTATGGCCGGTATTATTGCACTCATTGTATTTGTGATTGCTTATATCTTTGTGATGACCGAAGAATTTACCCATCTACGCAAATCAAAACCAGTCATTCTAGCTGCAGGGATTATTTGGGCCATCGTTGCTATTGTTGGTCATGAACGCGGTTTAGGAGAAGCTGTTGAAGTCGCTATTCGCGCTAACTTTTTAGAATATACTGAACTTTTCCTTTTCTTACTGGTTGCAATGACTTACGTCAATGCCATGGAAGAACGCTTAGTTTTTGAATCTTTGCGTGCCTGGCTGGTGCGGATCGGCCTGAACTATCGACAATTATTTTGGGTGACTGGGATCTTGGCGTTTTTCATTTCGCCGATTGCAGACAACCTCACCACCGCGCTGATCATGTGTGCCGTTGTGATGGCAATGGGTGTCAATAATCCCCGTTTTATTAGCATTGCCTGCATCAATATTGTTGTTGCAGCAAATGCGGGCGGCGCTTTTAGTCCCTTTGGTGATATTACAACTTTAATGGTCTGGCAAAAAGGCGTGATCCCATTTCAAGACTTTTTCAAACTCTTTGTCCCCTCTGCGGTTAGTTTTCTTGTCCCTGCGATGATCATGCAATTTGCAGTCCCTAAAGCGAAACCCAAAGGCTTATCCACAGAAATCATCCATATGAAACCTGGCGCCAGGAGCATCATGTTACTTTTCATTCTCACCATCGCCACCGCGGTAAGTTTTCACAGTTTCTTAGGATTACCACCGGTGATTGGCATGATGACTGGCTTGGGTTATTTGAATATTTTTGGTTATTTCCTTAAACAGCAAGCCTTGATAAAAAATAAATCAGGCAATAAAGGATATCACCTCTTCGACATTTTCAATAAAATAAAACGCGTCGAGTGGGATACGCTATTCTTTTTCTATGGCATCATATTATCGGTTGGCGGTTTAGCAACACTGGGTTACTTAGAGTTGGCCTCTAACACCATGTATTATCAGTGGGGTGCGAATTTATCGGAAGCGTTTCAAGCGACGCCAGCAAACACAGTCGCTGGTATGCTATCCGCGGTGATTGGTAATATTCCGGTGATGTTTGCTATTTTAACCATGAACCCGATCATGCCGGAAGGACAATGGTTGCTGGTAACACTCACCGCGGGGATCGGCGGCAGCTTGTTGTCTATCGGCTCTGCCGCAGGCGCGGCCTTAATGGGACAATCGAAAGGCCAGTATACCTTTTTTAGCCATTTAAAATGGTCTTGGGCCATACTATTAGGTTACCTACTATCGATTGCTGTACATATTTGGATTAATGCCGATTCATTTCAAAGGGCAACGGGCTAAGCTTATGGTTTTTTAGGTTAAATTATTAAATGCTATACTCATCACATTTAGGTTTTACCACCCAAAACCAAAGCAAAAAGATCGTAAGTATGCTTGGCTTTTCGCGCTCAGATTGCTACCAGATTGCGGCGTTTGGGAGGAAAAACACCGCAAGGTGTAGCCTAAGCTACATCGAGGATATTTTTTCTTCAAAACGCCGGAAGATGGCAGTAAGATGAGATGCGAAAATGGCAAAACCTAACTGTGATGAGTATAACACCGCCCGTTGCATTATTTGATACCTTAGCGCATTGGCAAGACACTAAAATCAACTCGCTTCATGCGCAGGATCATCAATATGCCAAAGACTTTATTTACAGTTATCGCGGCAGTAAAGCCACGTTTTCTGCATACCGCCGTGAAATAGAACGCTTCCTACAATGGGCTTGGCATATTGCAAACACTTCGATTAAAAACGTCAAACGCAGTGATATCGAAAACTTTATTGATTTTTGCCAACACCCCCCTGAATCTTGGATTGCTAAAAAAAATGTCGCACGTTTTACCAACCACCAAGGCCAACGTCAAGCGGCATCAGCATGGCGACCTTTTGTTATTCGGCCCAATGTCGAACATTACCAACTCTCAGAAAAAGCTTTACGAGCGGTGTTTGCTGTCTTAGGCAGTTTTTATAATTATCTGATCCAAGAAGATTACATCGCCTATAACCCCGTCAGTCAAATTCGACAAAAAAGCCGTTATTTTCGTAAAAAACAAAGTAAAACCGTGATCCGCCGTTTAACTGAATTGCAATGGAGCTATGTGATTGAGACAGCTGAACTTATGGCAGCGCAAGATCCAGAAAAACATGAACGCACCTTATTTATCATGAATGCTTTATTTGGCATGTATTTACGTATTTCAGAACTTGCAGCCAATGAAAATTGGCAACCACAAATGGGTGATTTTAAACGTGACCTTGATGGACACTGGTGGTTTACCACCGTCGGCAAGGGCAATAAAGAAAGAGACATCTCTGTCAGCGATGCCATGCTGAGCGCATTAAAACGTTACCGTAAAAGTTTAGGTTTAGCACCCTCACCCACCCTGGGTGAAAGCACCCCCTTAATCACAACACTGAATCACAAAGGCGCGATCACCAGCACCCGTCACATTCGTCTTATCGTACAACATTGCTTTGACCAAACTTGTGAGCGCTTAAGACAAGATGGCTTCACAGAAGAAACCGAACAATTACAAGCAGCAACTGTTCATTGGATCCGCCACACTGGCATTTCGGAAGATGTGAAGCACCGTCCACGCGAACACGTCCGTGATGACGCTGGCCACAGTTCTAGTTTAATCACCGATAAGTATATTGATATTGAAAAAAGGGCGCGGCATGCGTCGGCAAAGAAAAAAGTGATTAAGCCTATAGATTAATTGTGATAAACGCTAAAAACGATTACCCAAACAATGACGAGGGGGCAGGCTCGCTATCCACTGCTTTTTCTAGGATAATGGGCAACTTTCGTAACTTTTGCAGTAATCGATAATGACGGCCCAATGTCTTGATGGAAAAAAAGTTGCTCAAAAGCAACAAGAGAAAATAAAAGCACAAATTGCCCAGCGTCTCGCCATAGGCAAACGGGCGCCTAAGCTGGCCGTTATTTTAGTTGGTCACGATCCAGCCTCACATATTTACGTGCAAAATAAGCGCAAAGCCTGTGCACAAGTGGGTATGCAATCACAATCTTTCAATTTAGCGAAGGATATACAGCAAGATGAGTTGATGGATCTGATCAGCCAACTCAATGAGGATCCGCAAACCGATGGGATCTTACTGCAACTCCCCCTCCCTGCACATTTAGATGCCTCGGCGATCCTGGATCACATTCTCCCGCATAAAGATGTGGATGGCTTCCATCCCTATAATTTGGGTCGACTCGCACAACGTCGACCATTACTGCGACCATGTACGCCTTACGGCATTATGCAATTATTAAACTATTATGATCTCGACTGCAAAGGTCTACACAGCGTCGTGATTGGCACCTCCAATATTGTTGGCCGTCCGATGCTATTGGAATTATTATTGGCGGGCTCGACCGTCACAAATTGTCATCGCTTTACACGACATCTTGACGAACATGTGCGCAAAGCTGACCTATTGGTTGCCGCGATTGGGAAAAGAGATATCATTAAAAGTGACTGGTTAAAACCGGGTTGCATTGTGATTGATGTCGGTATACATCGCTTAGAAAACGGCAAACTCAGCGGTGACATTGATTTTATGACAGCCAAAGAACGCGCCGCCTGGATCACACCGGTACCGGGCGGTGTCGGCCCGATGACCATCAGCACCTTGCTAGAAAATACGACGCTGGCGGCAGAATTAAACTTACAACCATGACCGCAAACAAACCATTTTCACAAGCCTGTGAACGCAATAAAGCCGCCATCTGCGAATACTTATCGCAATGGCTTCAACCCGGCGATCGGGTGCTTGAAATTGGCAGTGGCACCGGGCAACATGGTGTATTTTTCACGGCGCAATTGGATAATATTATCTGGCTATGCTCTGATCAACCCCATCATCTTGCTGGA
>JAZGGN010000125.1:0-5856 GCA_036480475.1 Gammaproteobacteria bacterium | reverse complement strand
CATGAATAAAATTTTTAATCCTTTTTGCATTGGGACCAATATCCCTGACACCCTCTCGAGATACTGAACGTATAACTATCTTACTCCCCCCTTTAGCTGCTTGGATACGAATAACAATATCATCCGTAAAACCAAACCAAAAAGAAGACTGTGTCGATTCTATAATGCTTTCATCTTCATTAACCGCGTCGGTTGCAATGACATTCCAATTAAGTTTTCTTACGATAGCCAAAGCACTACCAAATGTTTCTGCCGGTGACAATGATGAGTAGGTCGTTATAATATATGGGTAAGCATCACGTTGTTGCGCAGCGATACTTTCACCGGCATACTCTAATGTATTACTGTTGGCTGGACGCAAATCAACAATTTTTTCAAATTGCGGCGGATCCTCCCAGTCCGTGGTGATATCGTGGATTTTCGGCAAGCGGTTAACCAAGTAAAATTGATAGAGCAAGGGAACAATCACAAGACCAATAACCAATATGCTAGAAAGACTCATCCAAACTGCATTTGAACTTAGCTTCATTACCCAAGCACAAATAAGCAATGCCAGCGCAGAAAGCACAACAATCAAGCCTAAAATAACTTCCACTTTAATGATTTGAAACGCGGTCGAATAATGCCATAAAGAAAATCTTGCTCCAAGACTGGCTAATGGAAACAAAATTATAGTCAGCATTGAGAAAGCAAAAGTAATTTTAACAAGTAGCATATATAATTTCATAGCATTTCCTCCATGTGTAACGTAACTTTATTATCCCAAACTGGGGTTATTAATTTCTTCAATAATTTTCTCTGTCATTTCTTCAGTCCCTAAACATTGTCTGCCTTCAACATAGATATCTTGCGTACAATACCCTGCTTGCAAACTACGATTTACTGCTTGTTCAATCGCGTTCGCCGCTTGTTCTTGCGCAAAAGAATAACGCAACATCATAGCAGATG
The DNA here is from genome assembly GCA_036480475.1 of Gammaproteobacteria bacterium. GTDB lineage: Bacteria > Pseudomonadota > Gammaproteobacteria > JAZGGN01 > JAZGGN01 > JAZGGN01. Next base: position 4,908 of record JAZGGN010000125.1, on the reverse strand, counting down.
ATAAAATCTGGGCGATAGGGTTTGCTATATTCTTACCTGCAATGTCTGGTGCCGAGCCGCCAGAGGGTTCATACAAACCAAAACCCTTGAGATTAAGACTGGCGGAGGGTAACAAGCCCAGGCTACCTGGGATTGCACTGGCTAGATCTGATAAAATGTCACCGAATAAATTAGCTGTCACAATAACATCAAATTGACTTGGATTAAGTAACAATTGCATGGCGCAATTATCAACAAGCATGTGATTTAATTCAACGTCAGGATAATCACGACCAACCTCCATCAGTACTTCACGCCATAATTTCGAGGTATCTAACACATTCGCCTTATCGACCGAGGTGACTTTATGTCCACGGAGTTTGGCCGCATCAAATGCTTGCCGCGCCACTGTAATAATCTGCGTTTCATCATAATAAGCTTGATCAGTGGCAACACGTTTACCTGCTTCAATAAAGCGCTTATGTTCACCAAAATAAATATCACCGACTAATTCACGCACAAAAAGGATATCCACATCAATTAGGCGTTCTAGCCTTAACGGTGAACTTGCTTCTAAACCTGTATACATACGTACAGGTCGCAAATTGGTACTTAATTCAAATAATTTACGCAATGCCAACAAGGCATTGACTTCACAGTTTTTCCATTTCGGTAAATGTGCTTCATTGATCGGACCACCAACAGAACCTAGTAAGATCCCATCACACTGCTGACAAAGTGCTTTTGTTGCTTGTGGAAAATGTTCGCCAAACTCATCATAAGCAGCACCGCCAATCAAACCTTGATGATATTGCAAAGAGAAAGAGAATTTTTTTTGTATTGCATCTAAAACTTTCAAAGCTTGTGGCATCACCTCTTGGCCAATACCATCTCCAGCTAAAACCGCAATATTTTTCGACATCAACCTTAATCCTCGGTAGCTACAAAGTGCTTATCAGCATGCTGCTTTCGATATTGCTCTATATCATGTTTATTCGCTAATAAATAACCGAGTCTATCCAAACCATTCAACAGGCGATGCTTATAAAATTCATCCATTTCAAAATTAAAGGTTTCATCGTGGCTGGTAGACAACAGTTGCTGCTGTATATCAACACTGATGATATATTCTTCTTTACTGGCATGCATCAACATGTCTTCCACGACTTCTTTAATCAATTGAATAAGGACCAAGCCGTTATTCGTACAGTTGTCTGTAAATATATCCGCGAAAGATATCGCGACAATGACTTGGATACCTGCTTGTTGCAATGCCCACACGGCATGTTCTCTGGAGGAACCACAACCAAAGTTTTCTCGGGCAATTAACACGTTGGCATTATTATATTTTTCTTGATTTAAAAAAAAGTCAGGATCCGAATCTCGCAAACGTTGAAATAAATGTTTGCCGTAACCTGATTTTGTAACACTTGTTAAATATTGTGCTGGAACAATCAAGTCAGTATCAATATCATCCATATCTAAAGGGATCGCAAGCCCTTTCAGGTGCGTTATTTTTTCCATACAACAACCTCTTTTATAAGTATTTTTCTGCAGAAGTAATCTTTCCTTCAATCGCACTCGCCGCTACAGTTGCTGGCGAAGCAATATGTGTTTTACTGCCTGGCCCTTGACGGCCAACAAAATTACGATTAGTCGCGCTGATACAACGCTTCCCTGGTGGCACTTTATCGTCATTCATTCCAATACACATTGAACAACCGGGCATACGAAAATCTGCCCCAGCATTAATAAAAATTTCATCTAAGCCTTCATTACGTGCTTGTTCTAATACAGCTTCTGAACCAGGCACAATATACATCGTCACATTAGGATGAACTCTACGATCTTGTAAAATTTTAGCCACAATACGTAAATCAGAAATACGTCCATTAGTACATGAACCTACAAAAGTCCAATCAACCGGTGTATCTTGTATCGCATCACCAGGTTTAAGTTTAATATAATCTAATGCTCTTTCTGCACTTATGCGTTGTTCAGCATGTAGATCCGTTAACTCTGGAATACTCTCATTAACTTGTATCGCTTGCCCAGGATTTGTACCCCAGGTTACCATGGGGTGCAACGTATCCAAGTCTATCACAATAGACTTATCGTAAGCACAACCCGGATCACTGTAAAAATTATTCCAGTGTATAACAGCCCTATCCCAGTTATCTGCACTTGGTGCAAATTTACGATCACGGATGTATTCATAAGTCGTTTGGTCTGGCGAAATTAAACCTGCTTTAGCACCACACTCTATGCTCATGTTACAAATTGTCATTCGTTCTTCCATCGACATTTTCTTAATCGCTTCACCACAATACTCAATGACATGCCCATTAGCCCCTTTGATACCAATTTCTGCAATCAATTTCATTATCGCATCTTTTGAAAACACACCTTTGCGAAAATGACCTTTAAACTCAACTTGCATCACTTTTGGTTTTTGCAACAATATGCAACCTGTTGCCAATACATGCGTCAAAGTTGAGCTGCCAATACCAAAAGCCAATGCGCCAAAAGCACCATGTGTGGACGTGTGTGAATCACCGCAGACAATCGTCATTCCCGGTTGAGTGACGCCCAACTCAGGCCCAATAACATGAACAATCCCTTGATGGGTACTGCCAAAGCCATAATATCTGATCTCATGTTTTTGCGTATCCATACGTAATAATTCTACTTGCTTCTTGGCTGCTTCATCGTGGATAATATGCCGATCATGACGTGTCGGGATACTATGATCGATGGTGGCTAAAAAGCGATTCGGATCCCAAACTTTCAAACCACGTGCTTCTAACTCTTCAAATGCCTGCGCTGAAGTGACTTCATGCAGGAGCGCAAAATCTATCGCAAACACAGCTGGGTGCTTTGCTTCTTGACTTACAACATGGTCTTGCCAGATTTTTTCAATAATATTTTTTCCTGCCACTAAGTCACTCCCCTTATTCTTTAACTAAGAAATGTTCTGCCACATAAGCTCGATTAACCGCGTCAATTAATGCTTTCAGTGCTGATATTTTAATATCTTGGTCTAGCCCTATCCCAGTATATAATTCTTGCGCTTGTGTTTTGATGACTATCGTACTTTCACTTTCTGCGCTTACGCCTTTTTCTGCTGAACTGCTGTGGTACGTTTCAATATCAACCCCAGGCATATATTGTGATATCGCGCTATGTAATGCCGCCAAAGCAGATTCATCGCCTTTATACTGTACTTTAACTGCGTCCTCTTGATCAAAAAAACGACCCGTTAATTGCAAAGTACTCATTTCCCCGGTGCGGATATAGTCAAATGCAGAGATACGCATCGGTGCGCAATATTCGAAATAGGCCTGCATTAACTCTTCATCCGTGATCCCTTTACGACGTTCATCATAATGCTGTTTAATAAATTGTGCAATTTCAGCTTTTTCATCCGCGTTGCAACGATAACCATTACGCTCAATAATCGACTTAGCTAAATTACCACCACTCATGGGACCAAATACAAATGAAATTTCTTTACCAATCTCCTTTGGATCAAACGGTTGGTAAGCCAGAGGATCTTTTAAGATAGCATTAGTATGCCCCCCTGAGGTATGCTTTGCCGCATTATCACCTGTGATTGGCCAGTGTGGTTGGCGTACTAACATGTGCTCGCAAACAAAGTCAGACACTGCCTGTAAGCGCGCACTATCAAATTGGGTAAAATAGGCAAGCTCACGTTTTTTATCTACACCAAAATGTTTGATATACATAATACATTGTTCCAAAGCAACATTACCACTACGTTCACCAATGCCATTAAAACAACCTTCTATCTGTGTCGCTACCCCTTCAAACACTGCATTGATACTATTCTCCAAGGCAAGACCAAAATCATTATGGCAATGCACTGACCAAGCAACCTTTTTATCAGGGAATTCTTTTTCCATCAGCATGGCATGAACTTTCATTTTTTCGATGAAATAATCTTCGCCTTGACGTTTACAAGCGCCCCCTATCGTGTCTGGACAGTTAATCACTGAGGCTCCTGCAGAAATTGCCGCCCTCAATACATCACTAACAAAATCAAAATTATCACCTATGCGTGAATAACCTTCAGGGCTAAATTCAACTTGCAGCCCACTTTGTACACCTCGCTCAACAAAAGCGGCCATGTCTTTTAAGATCTGCGCTTTATCTTCCGCAAATTTCCCTAAAGAAGCGCGCATCAAGTTTGGGTCCACCGGTAAATATACATGCAACAACGCTTTATTTAATTTCACTGCGGGCATAAGTGCATTGATGGTTTTATCCACTTGCGCTTCCCTTAATTGACATAACCCTGCCACCATTGGACTGCTTTCACCAGTAACAACCTCACCCGCAATATTTTCTACAATGGTAAAATCTAATTGGCTCGCTGCCGGAAAGCCTGCCTCAATCACATCGATCCCAGCGGCGGCAACCAATTTGGCATATTCAATATTTTGCGCTAAGGACATGCCTGCCCCTGGACATTGCTGGCCATCACGCAAAGTTGTGTCAAATAAAATTACTTGTTGTTTCTGCATCATTATTCTCACGCTTAAGATTATTATAGTAATATAAACCAAAGCATTGTGCGAATTATCCTGCCCAAATTAAACCAGTATCACGCCCTTTGAGGCCCTCCCCCTCATCTTTGACCATTAATAAAAAAGTAGTGATATGAATTGACTGACCAATATGTGAATAAGTTGCTTTTAAACACTACTTATTGCAAGGTGCTGTGTTATTTGAATATCTTGCTAAATTTTTTGATGAGCATATTATACCTTTTATCGATCATGATAGAAGTTACGCATTGACGACACCCTTTTAAAATGGTGGTACAATTTTCTGAACATAAAAAGGAGAGATGTGCCAATGATAAGGAAAATAACCCGTCCATCAACAGCAGCCTGTTCACTAGGCACC
>JAZGGN010000124.1:0-3275 GCA_036480475.1 Gammaproteobacteria bacterium | reverse complement strand
TGTTCATCAAAATCAATGTACTTAGACAAAATTTCACGAATAGTTTTAAGGTCTTCTAATAACTGGTTCGACTCTTCAATAACTTTGGCTAGTGAGCCAACCCCTGTTAATTGGCTGCTAAATAAATCATCCATAGGGCTTGCTTTTCCTTTATTTAATTCTGGCAGTTTTAGCGCACCGTCTGCGTCTGTTTTGCGGTAATGCTCAAAATCAAAATCGCCTGCCTGTTGTATTAGGTGCGTGTGCAAACTTAAATACTCTTGCCCTTCTTTTGTTATCACATAGTAATTCGAGCGCAATAATGTAGGATGAGTTTTCGACTCAATAAAGCCTCTGCGCGCAATGCTTTTTATGCGCTCACTGACAGGATAACCAACTGGCAATTTTAAGTGCAATCGAAAGTCTTGCGTGGTGGGGTACTCCATATCCATTGACGCTAGTGCATCAAGAATAGTTGCATAGTTAACCATTGCCGAGCCATACATATTGCGCGGGTTAGGCATTTTCTTCTATCTCCTGTATCGCTGCATCTACCTCGTTATATAAGCGGTGCGCCACTGCTCTTAATTCAGTATTGCTTTGTATTAATGACTCAAGCTCAGCCATTGCACCTAATGCTGCCTTTGACGGTGCAATGCTTACTTTTTTGTCGCTACCTATCGCGCTATATTCACCGTATTTTTGCACTTTTTTGATATTTTGCTGTAGATATAACTCGCCTTTTTCAGTGACGAAATAAGCGTTATTTCCACCGCTACCTTGCTTTTTCTCCAGCAAGCCAGCAGTGCTACTGCACATAGTAAAAAGGCGATTACCCATATCATAATTCTGGGGTCGCATCAGTAATTCACCGATGTTGCTTGTGCTGGTTTCTATGTCATCATCAGTAAGCTCTTTAACAGCCTGAATAATTGTGGCCTGGTGTATGGTATTTGCTTTTAATTTTTCAGCCATTACTTACGAATCTCGCCTATTTCAATGTCCGTGAAAAATGTTTTGAAGCCGATAGGGTAGATAATATCTTCACCAACCTTAAGCATTTCAAATTTGTCTGCGCTTTTTCTTTCGATGTGATTCCAGCACTTAAACACTGAGCCAATAATGTGCTCTTTATGTACGTGCATATAGCCTGTGTCTCGCTTCATCCTGTATCGCATAAGATTTTCACGCAGTATATGGCAAGGGTGATCTACGGCTGCACCACCATTACGGATAAGCTCTAAAAAAGCGACACCTTTTTTGGGCGCAATGGCTGTGAACAAATAGCATAAAAATACAGCCTCATTAGGTCTAAACACTGAACGATATGCGTTATGCGTACTACCAAATTGTGCTAAGTCGGGATGCTCTTCGTACCGTTTAAGAAGTTTGCGGTGAGATAAAGATTTTGTGCGGAAATTGCCCGTATAAAATTGTTCTAACGTGACCAGTGCTGCCGCCGTTGTAGTAGATGAGGGTACGTTTCGCATGGATAGCAAGTCTGACATTGTTCGACTGCTGCCGCTGTCTAATGTATCAAAGCCGTCATCACTTACGCCGCGCAATACGGGTAGGGTAAATGTGCGTTTTGACTGAATGATTGCATGTAGTCGGTGCTGTCCGTCAATTAATTTGCCGCTGACTGAAAACTTGATTGTTTCGCCGTTGTTTGAGTCCCAAAAGCCGTCACGCATATCCGCTACAAGCCTTTCTAAATGACGGTCTTTGATTGCTCGGTTTCGGTCAATATTTGTATCGAGCATTTCACGGGCAATAGTTGGGGTGATCTTCTCCATTAAGAGCTGCATGTTCATTCATCCTGGTTTTACATTATGTATAATTTTTTTTGATTTTTTTTTGCTTTAACATCTAATTAACGCCAAAAGCGAAGCAAGTGTATTTAATTTACACAAGAAAGGCAAAAAAAACTTGTGTGTACATTGCGGCTTATGTAATATGCGCAACCACTGACTGAGGCGCAAAGCCTTGCAGTGTTAGGCTTTTGCTTAAAAACCCGGTGTACACGGCAAGACTTTGCCAAGGTCGAAGTCGCGGATTCGAGTTCCGCTATCCGCTCCAATTAAATCAACAACTTGCGTTCCGTTTGGGGTTGAGCATGTACACGTTTTTGAACAACCTTGCGTGTACATGCTTTTTTTTGTGTACACGGTGAGTAAAATATAAACAGTATGTACATTTACTGAATATTTATATTGCACACTTAGCCTTTATACAATAATATTCATCTCGCGTGCACACAACGGCTGCAAGCATAAAGCCCTGATATATAAACTTGGTGCCTCTTGTTTGTGTGTCGGGGCTTTCTTATTTCTGGGCAAAAAAAAACGCCCGAAGGCGCTTATATATTCAGCAAAACCGGCTTATCAAGTCGGCATTAAATCACCTAATGTAACAGCAGTTTTAGCCACTTCTACTTGGCTAATATGGTCGTGTAAATACTTAGATTTTGTCACGTCCAGGCCGCTATGGGCCAATGAAACTGAGATATCAATATCATCTAAACCTTTCTCTTTATCAAGTCTAGCAGCGAGTGAACGTAGCTCATGGAATGTAGGTGGTAGCATTCCATTTTGTGCCGCTTCTTGTCTGATTTCTGGGTGCATATCTCTGTATTTTTGAAAAGTTTTACTCAAAAAATCGGCTGTTAATTGCGTGTGACAAGCCTTACTTTTTGGTAGTTTTTTTGTGTAAGCTTTAGGCTTTTTATGAATGATAAAAGGTGACTCAATATAAACAGCTTCCTTAACAATTACGCCTCGCTTAGTCTTTGCATTGGTGCGTAAAATATTGCGCGATTTGTTTGCGTCTGATATTACACGTAGCACATCAACGCCGTAGTCATCAGTTAAATCAAAAGCCATTATTGTCCCTTTTTCATCACCTTTCATGTTAAAAGACTTTGTTACTTTACTGTGCAAAACTGTGCCGTCTTTGCTTAAATTGCTAAAGCGCAAATTAACAATATCTTTGCGGCGAAGCTTCAACAACATGCCAAGCAACAGGGCATTAACAAACCAATCCTCTCCGGCTTCCTGTGCGCTCCGTAAGATCATTTTATATTGGTCCAGGGTAAGGCAAGCACGCATCTTTTCTTGCTCTTCACGGTGCTCTACGCCGCCAGAAACAACCTTTAAATTGTTAATCCTGGCAGTTAGTGGGTTCGTTGTTAATTGTGGTAGTTTTTCGATTGCAATTAGTCGATCAAGAAAGTCACAAACGGCAGACTTGTCATTGCATTGTGAGTGATATTTGAGCGCATCAAACCAATCATGTAT
>JAZGGN010000123.1:0-6203 GCA_036480475.1 Gammaproteobacteria bacterium | reverse complement strand
TTCTATCCATATCTCTTCACCCGTTGATAATAAAAACGGTCCTTCGCGCTGTGCATGGGCTAGGGGGATCCATAGTAGATAGCCCCAGCTTAGAATAAGAAGCAGGTTTGGCTTGCTTAAATCAAGAAATAGCTTCTTTATTAACCTAGAAAAGGTAGCTTTTTCTAGCTTAAAGGACGGCAAAATAAATTTAAAGCTGTATCTCAATAGCTTGCCCATGTGACGGTCCGCCAAAAAGATATGTTATAACATAACATTTTTGAGGTTACAACAGTAATTTTACAATAAGGGTGATTTGTGAGTTTGCCTGTTTTGTGAGATGTAGTATGGGAAATGTGGTATAATATTCAGCGATGTTTGTGGGGAGATTTATAAATGAAAGCGGATAAAGTGCAGAAAGTTAGTAATCAGATGGGCCAAATTAAACGTTATTGCGAACAAAAAGGGATCAAATTAACGCCTTTGCGCGAAGAGATACTGTTAATTATGTATCAATTCGGCCAAATAATAACTGCCTATGAAATTTTACGTCAATTGAGAGAGGCGCGGCCCAACGCAGAGCCACCGACAGTTTATCGTGTGCTGGAGTATTTTCAAGGCACTAGCGTGATTCACCGTATTGCTTCAAAAAACGCCTATCTTTGCTGCATTAATCCAGATGAATTACATCGCGGTCAGTTATTGCTGTGTGATATTTGTGATGAAGCCAATGAAGTATTTAACAGCGGCTTAATCCAGGCAGTCACTGATTGTAGCAGCCGTTATGGCTTTCAATTTCGTGATGGCTTGATGGAGATACATGGTGTTTGCGCCAAGTGTTCAGATGGCGCCATGGCCTAGGGTCCTAATCTTATACCCGGATGCGCTCAATCTGGGATGCCCCAATGCCCTCTTTGACGGATAACGGGTATAGTTCGGGATAAGTGATGGTTATAGTTTAGGTTAAATAGCCATCAAAAAGCTCGAAACAGGCAATTGCCCCAAAGCCGATAACCAACCACAAGAATTCCTTTAAGTTGCAACAGCGTTCAACCATTACGCTGCGTTTTAATCCATGTAGTGTGCCGATATAAATAAATGTGCCGGCCGCGAGTGAATTAAAAAAAGGGGTGACTAATGAATAGTCTTTGACGTAGGTGCTCAAGCTAGTGGCTAAGAGCACACCGAGTGGCGTCATGATTGCGAAAAGTGCAAAATAAGCCATCCCTTGTCTTCGACTTAGGTTGCTTTGATTAATTTTAACCGCGAGGGAAAAACTTATCGCCCATTTATGGACCAATATGGCAAGTAATATAATGCTTAGACTTGAGACGCTGGCTGCGACGCCCAATGCGGCACCTTCTAAAAATGAATGTATTGACAGCATCAATACGGATAAAATAACAACAATAGCTAAGCTTTGCTTGTTTCTCTCACTTAATTCCATGCCGATATGTTCACAAAATAACAACAGCAAAAAGGTGCTACCCGCAAGCAAAAAAGCGAGGGGGTATTGATACCCTGTCGCAGAAAAAGCATCGTTAGCTTCTCCCAACATATGAATCAACCCCAAACCTAAAAATATCCCCGCAGCGAGTGCTTCACCAACAAAAAAACTATGTCCACTTCTTAAAGCCAAGTGTTTTCTAAACGGCAGCCAAGCTGCGGCAATTGTTGTTAACAACACCACAAGCGCGGTGATTAATTTTAGGTTGATTAGACTCATATTCATTCCTGAGCATTTTAGACGATAAGGAAGCAGCTTATCATAAGCATGTTATATTGTAACATTTTTTATTACGCTATCTAAATCAAAGTGTTGCGCGATTTATCTGCCTGCAACTGTTTTTTCTAGGTTAACTCTCTCAGTTATCTGCCGTTAAAAATTATAAGAAATCGTGAGAAAGAGAGATAAATCATGAAAAAAATAATACTAATAGTTAGTTTTTTAAGCTTATCCTTGGGCTTATACTCGAATGCTTCCGCTAAAAAGTATGCTGAAGAATTATGTGAGTTAGAGAGTTATGAGTGTATAAAAATTGAGTCAGGAGATACTTGGGAAAAACTTTGGCCAGATGAAGAACAGCGCGATGTGGTTAGGCGTGCGAATCGCATGAATATACGCTTACAAAATGGGATGACCATCGCTGTGCCTAAAAATTTACCCAGCTTGAGTATTTATGATGTTGCCCCTTTCCCTCGCTACATTGACTCACATGGTGAAAAAGTTATCTTTGTTAGTCAAACCAAACTGGCTTGGGGTGCCTATGATGAGGAAGGTGAGTTAGTTTGGTGGGGACCGATATCCAGTGGTAAAGATTATTGTGGTGGTGTTGGTAAAAGCTGTAAGACGCCTGGTGGCTCTTATCGGATTTTTCGTAGGCAAGGGGTTGGCTGTGTTTCCACGGCATTTCCGAGACGACGTAGTGGCCGCAATGGTGGTTCCAGGATGCCGTACTGCATGCACTATTATCGTGGCTATGCCTTACATGGTTTTGCCATTGTTCCTGGTGAGCGAGCCAGTCATGGATGTGTCCGCTTATTCCCTGAAGATGCTAAGTGGTTAAACCAGGACTTTATTGCTTTACCCAAAGGTGACTATCGCGGCACGAAGCTGATTATCGAAGATATATAACCCCAGTTCAGGATAAGGGGTTAGAGTTATTCGCTTAACTGTCTTTTCTAAGATATAGTATTTGATGCAATCGCTCGACTTTGGTCGGGCGATTGTTGTTTGTTTAGGAACGGACACGAAATAACTTCCCGTTTTTGCTTTCAGATTCCTGTCCCGGTACTCTGGGATATGTCAGATAGAATGGTTACGATTGAGAAAAACCGCAGGACTACTCGGGGTAATTCGAGGATTTTTCAAGTGAGTAACGATTCAAGGTGAGATGAAGGTGAAGATAAGAACGGAAAATTATTTCGTGTCCGTTCCTTACCTTGAGCTGAGTGTAGCTTATGTTGAATATGTTGTTAAGCGGCGAGAGCATTTTGTATCGCAGTAAAATTCATTGGGTGGTATTTATTGCCCCGGCTTTCTGGACCATTTGTACCATAGCACTTGGGTTATATCCCTCTGTGTTGACGCCATTGAGTATGATTACTATGATATTTGCGGTGTTTTACTGGGTGTTTGCCTGGTTGCGATATTATTTTTCCGAGTATGTTTTAACGAATAAGCGGGTGCTCATCAAAGTTGGTTTTATCAGCCGTCGATCAATTGAAATTTTTTTACAAAAGGTTGAAGGCATTCAAGTACATCAAAGTATACTCGGACGTTTATTGGGATATGGCGTTATCATTATTACAGGCACAGGTAGTACCCACAGTACTTTCGCGGATGTTGATGATCCATTAGTCTTCCGTAAAAGAATTCAAGCACAGATTGACACCAGCTTTCATAAGGAACGGGTATGAAATAACCTCCGTGTTTAGCGCTCAGATTTATGCCAGATTGATTCGTTCCGATTGAGAAAAACCACAGAACTACCCGAGGTAATGCGAGGATTTTTCGATTGTCCTGAGTTAAATTAGTCAGGACAGGCGCAACGATTCAAGATGGCGTGAAGGTGAGATGCAAAACCGGAAGTTATTTCGTGTCCGTTCCTAAGCCTGAAAAAAACAGTAGGGTTATTTAATACTGGGCAGCCAGCCAAAGGTAGTGGCCAGTTGTAAAAAAATAATGGCCACGCTCATGAGTAACAATAAAATCAAGCCAGTTTTACCGACTGGGGCGCAGTAAGGTGAAGACAATTTTTTTCGATAGCGACTTTCCCATAAAACCAGTATAGGCAAAATTCCAAAAAGAATGGCAACGAATATACCGGCATAACCTAGCGCTAGGACAAAACCATAGGGGAAAAATAATGCAAATAATAAAGGTGGGATTATGCTCATGCTTAATATACTTAAGCGTCCTTTCGTTGTTTTACTCATTTGTAAACCGTCTATAAGAAAGTCTATTAGGCTTAAGCTTGCGCCTAGAAAAGACGAAGCCAGCGCGGAAAAAGAAAAAACGATGACAAGAAACATAATACTGGCAATGCCTAAATGATTTGAAAGTACGTTGGCAACAGCAACAATACTGTTTTTACTTTGGGCGATAGCCATCAGACTGAAAGGGCCTGTTGCAGGTAATGTCGCAATCAATAACACTTCCCAAGTGAGATAAAGTAGAAAAGGGATCAGACAACCAAGGAGAAGTGCTTTTTTGATGCGCTTTACATCGTTGCCTAGATATTCTTTAATGCTCGGTACAATGAGGTGTGAAGTATAAGCAAGGATAACCACAGGGATTGCTGACCATAAATATTTTGGTTTGCCAGGGGTGATGAATTCGAAGTCTGCTTTAACGGTGATCCCGACACACAATAGTAAAAAGCTCGCGAAGATACATAACATAAAAATACGATTGAAATGATCGACCCCACGTGTTTTAGAATAAATAATTATGCTGAATAGGGCCGTGAAGATAACGGCTAGTATTTGTGGTGACAGTTGCCAACCAAAATTTGCCAGCACGCCGGCAATTAATTCACCAGATCCAGCAATATAAGCAGCAAGTACCGCATACAGTAGCAATAGATAAGTTAGCCAGGCGATCCCAGTTGCCCAGGGACCGAGACAGGCATGGACGACAGAGATAATGTTGGCCTGTTTCTTGGGGCTGTAAAAACAAGCTTCCAATAGAATAAACACATTGATCAACATAAATAGAAAGCACAGTATTAGCAGAGTTAAGGCTGCCCATGTACCACCAATGGTTGTGGTGATGGGTAAAGCGAGCATGCCTGCGCCAATCGCCGTTCCTGCGACTAATAAAGCGCTGCCGAATATTTTATGTTGATTTTGCATTTAATAAAGTTAGAGTAAGTTATAGTCCGTATAAATCTAAATTATCTTAGAAAAGGCAGTTGCAGAGAGATGAATCAAAGAGTTGTGCGAGTTGCTCATTGTCAACGGCTTTTTTTAGGATTATACAGTTAAACTTAAAAAAAGCAGTTGATAATTAGTGATTCGCCTAATTTATACCCGTTATCCGTCAAAGAGGGCCATTTTGGCATCCCAGATTGGGGGTAGATTTGGGCGGCACCTGTCCCGCCGTGTCGAGCGGGGAAAGCAAATTTTTTCAAAATGATAGGGTAACTCAACAAAAGTGCCTTCTTTGAAGGATAACGGGTATAGGCGCTACAAATCCTACTTTGAAGGATAACGGGTATAGATGAAAGGCTAATTTAGTAGATATTGCACGTTAAATGAGTATAATAGCTCCTACTTTTAGACTGTTTGGAGTATGAGTTACCATGACTATTGAACGAACCTTATCAATCATTAAGCCAGATGCGATTGCTAAACACGTGATTGGTGGAATTTACAGCTATTGTGAAAAGGCAGGATTAACTATTATTGCTGCAAAAATGTTGCACTTGAGTAAAGATCGGGCAGAGACATTTTATACGGTTCATAAATCACGTCCGTTTTTTGATGACTTGGTTAAGTTTATGATATCTGGTCCTGTGATGGTACAGGTTTTGCAGGGAGAGAATGCCATTGCCAAGTACCGTGATTTGATGGGCGCAACTGATCCACAACAAGCAGCTCCCGGCACAATACGTGCGGATTTTGCTGATAACATCGACGCTAATGCGGTGCATGGGTCGGATGGGGCTGATACGGCCAAAAAAGAAATTAATTTCTTTTTTAGTGTGGAAGAAATTTTTGCTACGCCCTAGGATCTCCTGGAAAACTTATGTTGGAAAAAAAAATTAATCTCCTCAATTACGATCAAGCGGCGCTTGCTGATTTCTTTATTTCCATTGGTGAAAAGCCCTATCGTGCTGCCCAAGTATTGAAGTGGATCCATCAGATCGGTGTTACCGATTTTGCAGCAATGACAAACTTAAGCAAAGCATTGCGTCAACGTTTAGAGGAAGTTGCTGAGATTGTACTGCCACAAATTATAACTGCCAAAACATCCAGTGATGAGACTCAAAAGTGGTTGCTGCGTTTAGAATGTGGTAACAGTATTGAAACGGTATTTATTCCAGAAAGTAAGCGTGGGACACTGTGTGTGTCTTCACAAGTGGGCTGTGCTTTAAATTGTAGTTTCTGTGTGACTGGGCGACAAGGGTTTAGCCGTAATTTAACGACTGCTGAAATCATAGCGCAAGTATGGTTAGCCGTGCGGCAATTATCATGTGAACAAGGCGTGCATGATCGCC
>JAZGGN010000122.1:0-3244 GCA_036480475.1 Gammaproteobacteria bacterium | reverse complement strand
GCTTACATGAGCTATCAATGGAGTCATGGTCCACGCCGCTGTAATAACTGCTATGAATCGATTAAGGGGGAAATCCCGTTACCCAATCCCAGCACGCCTGTGATGTATTATGATTTTTTATGTGGGGGTTACCCCTTCTTTGTGCTTGATGTAAGAACTGAGCGTTATAGAGATGATATTGAAGGATCTATCAATGACAACCATATGCTGGGTAGACCATCGTTGGATCCAACGGCTGAACCAAGTCAATTGGATCGATTGGTACATTGGCTGATAAACCAGCAACAAGCAAGGGGCAACTGCCCTAAATTTATTGCGTCTTCGAGTGTGTTTACGCCGAATACTGTCGAATCAACGAAGAGCGAGAAGTATAAAGAAGCTAGTGATTCCTGGCCCGGTTACCCTAAGACCAGAAGATCAATCTTAGATTGTATTGTAAAAAACAATATTCAAAATGTTATTTTCTTATCGGGTGATATTCATTGTTGTACATTGTCGCAAATGACATTTAGTGATAATCCAGATCTTAAAGCCTACAATATTACCTCATCTGCTTTTTACTGGCCTTTCCCATTCGCCGATGGCTCTCCTTCTCACTATGTCCATGATTCATTAAAGCCTCATCATGATACTTTTGAACTGTCTAAAGGTAACGGCAGCATGGATTATGAAGCCTGGGGGTTTTCGCAAGCAGATAATTTTTTTCGGATCGATGTTGATGCAAACAAGGATCAATTATGCGTGGCTGCTTTTGGTATGAAGGGAGAACAATTGGTAACTAGGAAGCAGGATGGAAAACTGGATGCAAAGCCGCATATTTTAAAATTAGCCAAATGGTAATGGAATGCTTATGAGAAGACTGTCATCGCCTATTCAAGACATTAAAAGTAATTATTCGGTGGTCATTATTGGTTCTGGATATGGTGGTGGGATATCCGCTTCTAGGCTTGCCAGGGCAGGGCAAAATGTTTGCGTGTTAGAAAGAGGTAGAGAGTTTTTACCAGGCGAGTTTCCAGATACCTTGGCGGAAGCTTTAGATGAACTGCAAATGGATAGTAAAAATATTAAAATTGGCAAAGATGAGGCTCTATTTGATCTGCATACCAATGAGGATATCAATGTGCTTGTGGGCTGTGGCTTAGGTGGCACTTCACTGATTAACGCTAATGTATTGAATGAAGCAGACGCGCGTGTTTTTGATGCGGTACAATGGCCACTGGAATTTTTAAAGGACAAAGATCGGTTTGCCCAAGGTATTGAGAAAACAAGAATGATGCTGGCGGCAAGTCCTTATCCTGAAAACACACCGAATTTCCCAAAGCTTAATAAATTAGAAGCGATGAAGACAACTGCTCAGGTGTTGCATGAAAAAATAGTTTTGCCTGATATCGCAGTAAACTTTAAAACACATTCTCGAAATATCAATCATGTTGGTGTTGAACAAATGCCTTGTAACTTGTGCGGGGATTGTTGTTCTGGTTGCAATAATACAGCCAAAAATACTGTTCATATGACGTATTTGCCTGACGCTAAAAACCATGGGGCAGAAATATTTACACAGGCCAAGGTGAGTCATATTAAAAAGCAAGGGGATAAATGGGTTGTCTATTACGCGAGTGGTGGCACCGGAAAAGATAAGTTTGGTGCACCAGACAAATTTGTTTTAGCCGATATCGTCATTATTGCTGCAGGCACTCTGGGATCAAATGAGATCATGTTACGCTCTAAACAGAAAGGTTTGGACTGTTCTGATGAAATAGGCAAAAATTTTACGGGGAACAGTGATGTATTAGCTTTTGCTTACAATACGGATCCAGCCATTAATAGTATCGGTAGAGGGGCGAGTGAAGCCGAATTTAAAAATCCTGCAGGTCCGTGTATCACGAGTGTTATTGATACCAGACAATCGGTTACTGATTATAAAGATGGCATAAATATGGAAGAAGGCGCCTTACCTGGCTGTCTTGCGCCTATTTTACCAAAGGCATTTTCAATCATCAGCACACTAACTGGGCAAGATACGGACACTGGATTGCATGATGAAAGCAGCGAAAAAAAGCGCGAAATAGAAAGTTTACTACGGGGAGCGTATCATGGTGCGACCCAACATTTACAGACCTATTTAGTAATGGGGCATGATAGTTATTCTGGAAAATTATACCTCGAAAATGATCGCATCAGAATAGACTGGCCTGGTATGGGCAATGAGCCTAGTTTCAATAAAATTGAAAAAAAATTAATTGCGGCGACAAAATCGTTAGGTGGCACTTTTGTAAAAAACCCCATAACCAATCCTTTAACTGGCAATGATCAGATCACCGTCCATCCACTGGGTGGCTGTAGAATGGGGGAGGATGCGAGCAAGGGAGTGGTTAATCACAAAGGCCAAGTTTTTAATAGCCATCAGGGTACAGGGGTACATGATGGGTTGTATATTGCCGATGGATCTATCATTCCAACGGCTCTAGGCACCAACCCACTACTCACGATCAGTGCAATTTGCGAGAGAAATGTTGAAATTCTGGCAGAAGAACGCCACTGGCATTTCGACACAGATTTACCTTCAAGCGCACAGCTTGCTGACGATCAGGTTGCGCTCAAGCCTGGAATACAATTTACTGAGACAATGATAGGATTTTTTGCAAGCTCAGAGCGCTATGAAACCGGCTTTAAATTAGGTGAAGTTGAAAATTCATCCTTTAAATTTACCCTAACCGTCACCTCTAATGATGTTGAAGCAATGCTCAAAGACCCAAATCATCAAGCAGCGATACATGGGACGGTCATCGCGCCCAGCTTATCTTCGGATCCACTCAATGTGACCGAGGGGGTATTTAATCTTCTGGTTAAAGATCCCTCTGCGCCAGAAACGAGCCAGATGAAATACCTTTTTAAAATGACCGCGGAAAATGGTGACACGTATTATTTGCAAGGACATAAGGTGCTCCATAACGACCCTGAATTAGACAGTTGGTCTGATACGACCACCTTATATATCACGATCACGACAGATCCTAAGCAAAGTGATGCTGTTATTGGTCGAGGCATTTTAAAAATCACGCCAGAGAATTTTATGATCCAGTTGCAAACCATAAAAGTTCTGCAGGCAAAAAATACGGTTCTGTCGCAAAACACACACTGATGATGTATAATTTTTGATCATATTTTACATAAAATCAAAAAGGGCATCATTATGCTAAATTTCAAAGGCCGCCACTTTCCTAAAGACATTATTCTCATGGGT